>JAOAFW010000202.1 GCA_026416065.1 Fimbriimonadales bacterium | reverse complement strand
GTAGGGCTGGTACTCGGCAAGCCCGTTCTTGCTCAGCACGCGCGTAATCGCGGCGGTCAGCGTCGTCTTACCGTGGTCAACGTGCCCGATGGTGCCGATGTTCACGTGCGGCTTCGTGCGTTCAAATTTCTGTCGTGCCATAGTCTGTCTCCTCGCTCTATGCTATTTAGTTTACCTAAAAGTTCAAGGAAAGTGGAGCCCTCGACGGGAATCGAACCCGTGACCTCGTCTTTACCAAAGACGCGCTCTGCCCCTGAGCTACGAGGGCGTCCTGGTGGGGGGAGCAGGATTCGAACCTGCGAAGGCGTCGCCACCAGATTTACAGTCTGGCCCCTTTGGCCGCTCGGGCATCCCCCCGCGAAGTAAAAGTATACCCGAAGTTATTCAACGATTGTCAAGGGGTTCGGAACTCCCCCCTTGAATTCGGCGTAAAGAGTAGGGTATACTGGACTCGCATCGCGCGTCCGTAGCTCAGAGGATAGAGCGCAAGGTTGCGGACCTTGAGGTCGGGGGTTCGAGTCCCTCCGGACGCGCCATCATTTTTCTGCCCTCGTAGCTCAGTGGATAGAGCGCCTCCGTCCTAAGGAGGGCGTCGGGGGTTCGAATCCCTCCGAGGGCGCCATAGGCTCGGAGAGGTGCCGGAGTGGTTGAACGGGCTCGTCTCGAAAACGAGAATCCTCCCAAAAGGGGGATCATGGGTTCGAATCCCACCCTCTCCGCCAGAGAAACGCCATGCATTGGACTGATACCCACTGTCATCTGAACCATCCCGATTTGTACGCAGAGTGGCAAGCGGTGTTGTTTCGCGCCCAGCAGTCGGGTGTGCATCGCTTTATCCTCATCGGCTACGATTTGGAGAGCAGCCAACGCGCCGTTGAGCTGGCAGAAGGGTCGGACTTGCTCTACGCAGCGGTCGGAATCCATCCTCACGACGCTTCGCGGTGCAGTGGGGACACTCTGCACCATTTGCGTGAACTGGCACAACACCCGTGCGTGGTCGCTATCGGCGAGATAGGACTTGACTTCTATCGTGACCTTTCACCGCGCACTGTGCAGCATGAAGCGTTCCACGCCCAACTGCAGCTGGCTGCCGAACTTGGCTTGCCTGTCGTCATCCACTGCCGCGACGCTTATGACGAACTCCTCGAGGTGTTGCGTGATTACCCAAGTGTGCGCGGTGTGCTGCACTGCTTCTCCGGTACTGCGGAGCAGGCACAACGCGGACTGGAGCTGGGCTACCACCTGGGCATCGGAGGCGTCGTCACATTTAAAAGTGCCGAGACGCTACGCTCAATTGTGCGTACGATGCCGCACGACCGCCTACTTTTGGAAACGGACGCGCCTTACCTCGCACCCCATCCCTATCGAGGCAAGCGCAACGAACCTGCATACCTACCCCTGATTGCGCAACAGGTCGCCGCGCTCTGGCAGGTTTCGCTCGACGCACTGGCGGAGCAGACCGAGCGGAATGTGGAAACGCTGTTCCGACTGCAACCGCTCCGTAAGGTTCCCCCTACTGGGTAGGAGGAACCACGTCCTCTAACCCTCCAGCTCCAGTTCCTTCTTCAGCAGGCGTTTCAGCACCTTGCCCGTGTTGGATATCGGCAGCTCGGCGCGGAAGATGACCTCGCGCGGCACTTTGAAGTTCGCCAGTCGCTCGCGGGCGAAGCGGATAATCTCGCGCGGGTCGGGCTGCGCGTCGGGCTTGGGCACAATCACGGCAATCGGAACCTCGCCGCGCTCAGGGTCGGGCTTACCAATCACCGCGCACAGCGCGACGGCGGGATGCTCCATCAGCACGCGCTCCACCTCGCTGGGGTACACATTAATCCCGCCCACGATAAGCATATCCTTCTTGCGGTCAACGATATACAGGTAGCCGTCCTCGTCGAACTTGGCCATATCGCCTGTGTGATACCAGCCGTTGCGCATCGCTTCGG
>JAOAFW010000142.1 GCA_026416065.1 Fimbriimonadales bacterium | reverse complement strand
GCAATGTGGATCGGCTCGGGAAGTTCGAGGAGTACGAGTCGGCGGGCGTGCCTGAATACTGGGTGATTGACCCTGAGCGTCGGTATGCTGAGTTTTTCCAGCAGGATGAGACGGGCGCGTACCGCACCGCGTTTCGCGGTTCGGAGGGGATCTATCGCAGTCGCGCGCTGGAAGGGTTCTGGCTGGAGGTGCGCTGGCTGTGGGAGCGTCCACCAGTGTGGGATGTGCTGAAGCAGCTGGGCTTAGTGTGAGGCTGTCGTATGAATGTGCGTCTGTTTGTAGAGCGTCGGAAGGAGCGCTGGCAGCGGTTTGAACAGCTGCTGGACGCACTGCGTTGGAGCGGGGGCAAGGGTCTGGATCGCGCCGCGCTGGACGAGCTGGGCAGGCTCTATCGGCAGACGGCGGCGGATTTGGCTTACGCACGGCAGCAGGGTGCGGACGCCAGCGTGGTGGAGTACCTCAACAGTCTGCTGGCGCGAGCGCACGGAACGCTCTATCGTTCGAGGCGCGGCAGCGTGAAAAACGCGCTGAGACTCTTCTGGTATTCGTTCCCCGCCGCCGTGCGCCGACGCCATCACTATGTATGGCTTGCTATCGCGTTCACCTTACTGGGCGCACTGGTTCCCTTCACGATGATTTTGGCAAACCCGGCGATTGCACAGACGCTGGTAGACCCGCAGTGGCGTCCCGTATTTGAACAGTGGAAATCGGGCAGGCAGTATCAGCCGGGTGAGACGGGCTTTGCTTCGGTGATGAGCAGTTTCTACTTCGTGAACAACTCGCGCGTAGCAATGCTGGCGTTTGGACTGGGAGTGTTCTGGGCAATCCCGACGGTCTACCTGCTGATTACCAACGGCTTCCTGCTGGGAACTCTGGCAGGCGAGATGTACCATGTGGGCAAGCTGGGCTTCCTGCTGGTCTCGATTTATCCGCACGGTGTACCTGAATTGGGGGCGGTGTTTTTATGCGGGGGGGCAGGGTTGATGCTGGGGCGCGCAATGATTGCGCCGGGCGATTTAACGCGCTCTGAAGCGGTGCGGCAGGTCGCGCCGGACGCCTTCTGGATGCTGGCAGGTTCAATTGTGTTGATTTTCATCGCGGCGTTCATCGAGGCGTTTTTCTCGTTCTACGCCTTCCCGAGCTGGACGAAGTTCCTGTGGGGCACAATCGCGCTCGCTGCGCTTCTTGCGTACATTCTCGGTGTGCGGGAACCGACCCTGAAGGTTTAGAATTCATCGCTACCGATTGGGATACCACCCGCGCACGGGTCGGCGGTATAGTCTCGCGCGTCGCTGACGGCGTGTGCGGAGCCGCCAGCTGACTATCCCCATCATTAAGCCTGCCGCGACTATCCCCCCAATCGGCGTGGGAAGACTGAGTCGGCGTGCCACATCCTCAGCGACCACCAGAGGGGCTTTGAGGATCGGTTTTTCATCGCGATAGACTACCAGCCAGCCTGCCGATTCACCTGCTCTGAGTGGAGCGCTCAGGGGTTGTACCTGTACAGCCCAGTGATAGCGCGCCTGCTGCGCCTTCGGCGCAAGCCATACCAGCGACTCGGTTAAGCGCAGCGATGCTTTCTCAGGCTCGCCGTTTGGCACATACGCTGTTCCCATGACCGCGCCTGCAGGCAACTCCGTGCGTTCCCAGTCGTTGAAACCGTGTTCCATCAGCGTAATTGTGTCCGCTTCGCGTTGTGGACTGTTCAGCACCACCGTAATCTGCCGTCGCCCATCACGCAGCGCTGACCCTGCAAAGCAGAAGCCCGCCGGGTTCGTGTAGCCCGTTTTCACCCCCTCGGCGTAAGCGTACTCCTGCAGAAACTTCGCCTTGTTCACCATCCACAGGTCATCCTGATTGACTGAACGCTCTACGATGTAGTAAGGCGTTTTCACAATCTCGCGGAAGGTCTCGTTCTCCATCGCGTAGCGTGTGATGAGCGCAAGGTCGTAGGCGGTGGAGAGATGCTGGGGAGCATGCAGTCCGTGCGGGTTCACAAAATGGGTGTTCTTTGCGCCGAGTTCGCGGGCTTTCTCGTTCATCAGTTTGGCAAACGCCTCTACTGAGCCTGAAGTGTACTCGGCTAAGGCAACAGCGGCATCGTTGGCAGAGCGGAGCATCAGCGCGTAGAGCAGATCGCGCACCTTCACCTCCTCGCCCACGCGCAGATTCATCGAGCTGGGTTTCGTGTTCACGGCGTGTTCCGACGCTTTCACTATCTCGTCTAAATCGCATCGCTCCAGCACGACAATTGCGGTCATAATCTTGGTGAGGCTGGCAGGGGGCAGCTTCTTGTGGGGATTTTTGGCGTACAATACCTGTCCTGTCTCCGCGTCCACCAGGATTGCCGCGCGCGCCTGCAGCTGCGGTGCGCCTGCCCACCCACAGGCAAGGCACAGTAGCCCCATCAGCCACGCGACAGACAGTCGGTGCATAGCCTATATTATGACGCTTTCGGATGGAATCCTGCCGCCTCTAAAGATTTCTGTCCGCTGCCAATAATACGGGGTGATGTGGATGCCGATGATTGCGCTGGAGCCAACGCCCGAAACGGCGATGAACCTGCCAGTAGACACTGCGGGTATGGAGTCCAGCGATGCGGGGGTGTTTGAGCAGGTATTGCACGAACTGCTTGACTCGGATACTGAGTTGAGTGAGGTAGGGGTTTTTGTTAGCCCCCCCTCCTTGACCCCCCTGCCCACGGAGTGGGCGATGGGGAACGAAACGTCCCTCGCTCGCACTGTAGGCGAGGGGTTGGAGTCTGAAACGTCCCTCGCTCGCACTGTAGGCAACGGGTTGGATTCTGAAATGCCCCTTGCCCACGCGGCAGGCGAGTGGTCGGAGGTGAAGGTTGGCGCCCCCATCTCTCAAGTGGCGTTCGAGGGGTTGGGGACGGAGTCTGAAACGCTCCTTGCCCCTGCGGTGGGCGAGGGTTTGGGGGTGGGGAATGAAACACCTTCATCCAGCGGCGACGAGGGCATCTACCCTGTTTTGCCTGCCCGTCAGGGTGAGACGCCTTCGTCGCCGTTGCTGCTCACGGAGGGTGCGGGTGAGTTCTATCCGCCGGACCAAGCAGCGAAACCGGCGTCCCTTGAACCATCCGAAAAGCCTGCTGAACGCGCCTCGTACACGAGCGTACCGCACGGCGCAACCATGCTGCACGGCGTCTCGCACGCGATGCAAGCACCTGCCGTTGACAGCCCCCACCATGCCGAACCGAACTGGAACGCCGTCAATCAGGTTGCACAACACATCGAGCGCATGGTCTACGACCGCGAGCGCGACGCGATTACCGTGCGCCTTGACCCGCCTGAGCTGGGCGTGATCGAGCTACGCATTCAAACGACGGGCAGCGAAGTGCAGGCGTGGGTGAACGCCGAACGCGACCTGACCCGTCAGCTGCTACAGCAGGCGCAACAGCAACTGCGCGAGCAACTCGAATCACGCGGGCTACAACTGACCCACTTCGATGTCGGCGGGCAGAGCCATTCTCGCTTTGCGCAGGCGCGTCCCTCGCGCACGCCTGCCATCCAATCTTTTACGACCACACACCCCTCAACGGCTACGGACAGCCTCAGCTACGACGGACGATGGAGCGTCTGGGTGTGAGCTAACTCAGAAGATGGAGGTTGTTCGATGACGATTGGAGCAATACAGTCTAACACCAGCGGGGCTGTCTACGGCGGCTCGCGCACAACGATGGATACTTACCAGTTCCTGCGACTGCTCATCGTGGAACTCACTTCGCAGAACCCGATGGATCCTGTCAAAGACCGCGACTTCCTGGCGCAGATGGCGCAGCTGAATACCGCTCAGCAGATGGAGCGCATAGGAAGTATGTTCACCACCTTTCAGG
>JAOAFW010000139.1 GCA_026416065.1 Fimbriimonadales bacterium | reverse complement strand
CAATCACCTTGCCCGCCATGTTCTGGTGTCCCAGACCACAGTATTCATGGCAGATAATCTGATTCTCTCCGGGTTTGTCGAACTTCACGCGCGAGTAGGTCACTGCGCCCGGCACCGCCATCAGGTTCACAAGGGTCTTATCGACGTGGTAGCCGTGCATCACATCCCGGCTCGTCACATAAAAGTCCACGACTGCACCGCGCGGAACCCTGAGCTCGTTCGCTCGCCCCATGTCGAAGCCCCACATAAACGCTACCACATCGACCTGATAGCGATTGGGACCGATCTCCACCATCTGCCCGTTCTTGAACAGTCGAGCGTTTGGAAGACAGGTGGGAAGGTCTGCCTGAAGCCCTTTCGCAGCGTACACAATCAAGCCGAAAAACATGAACACCAGCGCCAGCGCCAGCGCAATCGCTCGTTTCTCGAAAAGATCCATAGAATCACCTCCAGTTGAGCAGCACGCCGTAGACAGCGAGCCATACCAGTGCGTAGACGAAAATCAAGGTCACAAAAAATGCAATCGCACCCGTCGGTACAAACTGCTCTCGTGTTTCCTTCATCCGCATCGCCTCCTTGTGAGTAAACCTCGCACTATCGAGGCTATTTGACTATTCAGGTCTAATGACCATGCTCAGTATACCACACCTGAGACAGGTTTGTCAAGGGGGAACCTGCATTTTCACCTGTAAAAGACCGAAAATTCCTTTTGTGAGTACACTGGAGATACACACGGCAGGCGGGGTAGATACGTGGAACCTGCTGCGCTGGACAAGCGTGGAAGGCGACGCGCTGGAGCAGGAGCCTCCCGATGGCAGCAAATCAACTCGCTTGCCTCCCTCGCCCTTCGGGATGGCATACCCCGTTGCGCTGCCAGAAATCGGGCGTGTTTACCTGTGGGCAGACGGCTTCACCTCACGCGCTCCAAACATCCTTCTGGAGCGGGAACTCACTCAACGATACTTCAAAGCTGCTGGCGCACTAATCAAGCAGTATGCCCGGCGTGGCGCGCCGCTGGAAAGCGCACAGGCTCACCTCCAGCAAGCTCAGACCTTCATTCAAAACCGCCTGTGGCTGGAAAGTCTCGTTGAGAGCGTGTGCGCTGCTGAGCAAAGTGTCGTCAGCATCGCCCGCACACGACTGCAACGCATGCGCGGGCGCACGGCGTTTCTGTGGGGGATCAGTTCGGACTATTCAGAAGCCGTGCAGCAGAGCTTGCAGGTCTTGACATCCCCGATTAACCTCGTACATCTCGCCTTAGACGACATCACCTCCAGCGGAGATGGGTTGCTTCAGCAAGCACGAAGCGCACGGATTACCGTCGCGATGAGCGCGCCCCGAAGTGACTCGCCTCATTCTCACCTCGAGACGCTACACGAGGCGTTGAGCTGTTATCGGGGGCAGGTACGTTACTGGAGCATTGCAACACATATCGAGCGATACCCTGTCTCCGAGAAAACGGTGGAGGCACTGACCACTCTGTGCGAAGCAGCGCGTACCGTTGATTTTGGGATCGTGCGACTGCTGCACGGTATTCAGGGCTACAGCCAGCCGCGGAGCGCGTACCCCTTACTCGAACGCTGCGTCGAGGCGGGCGTTCCCTTCGAGGGCATCCACTTGGAGTGGTGTTGGTATGATGGCACGCTACTCGATTTAGATCAGGTCCTGGAGCGGTACGGTGAGCTGGGTAAACCGATTCATCTGGAACTGACTCTACCGCCTGAAAGCGGATACGAGATCTTCTCCCGTACCGAGCCACTCGCGTGGCTGGAAGGGGCGTGTCTAATTGCGCTCAGCAAACCCTATGTGGTCTCCTTGCGCCTTCCGCTACAGACGACGCAGGACAGCGCGGGGATGCTGACGAAGGAAAACCAGATCAGCCCATACTGGGACAGAATCTGTGCGTTAGCGGCGTGGAATCGCGCGTTGCTCGATTGACTTAAAAACTCATCCGTACGGCGTCGCTCCAGAGCAAGCGGCGGATTGCTTCGCGTGTCGCCTCTGCCAGTGTCTCAACTGACTTGCTTGCTTGTTTGGCATCGTGGTCCGTTACGCGCACGACTTCGCGCCCCTTGAGAAGCACTGCACGCTTATCTGGGCTCAGTTGCACCTCGTACAGCTGTACCCCGTCATCCAGCAGGGTGTTGAGCAGACTGGCGATTTGCTCGGCGCGGGCGCGCGAACTGCCCTGCTGAGGGTCGTTCGCTGGCGTAAATATCAGAATGCCCTCGAAGCGTACCTCGTACAAACCGTCAGGTTGTCCCTTGTCCAGCATCAGCGCGTGCACCTGCAGTGCAGGACTGACCTCGCGACGGCGGATTGGAATGCCGTACCCTTGCAGCGCGCGTTTGATGGTCTCCACACGCTCGCGGGTGATCGGGTGTGTGCGAAAGATACCCCAGTCAATCTGCGGGCGTTTGCGCTCCTCCGCCGCCAAACGCTCCATAAACACCAGCAGCCCCACGGGGTTATAGGGCGAGCGACGCAGATACTCCAAGGCAGTCAAGTCGGAGTCGGTCTCCGCCTCCTGACTGAAACTGCTCACTCGCGCAATACGATACAACTGCGCCCCTGTCATCAATCCCGCAAAATCTTGCGATGGCAATCGCCCAAACACGCCCACCAGCAGCGCCGGCAACAGCACGCTTTGCTGCACGCGGGCGTCGTCGCGAATGAGTTTCATCACGTGGCGATGCGAGGCGTGCGCAATTTCGTGCGCCAGCACCGCCGCGAGTTCATCGTCGCTGGAGACAAAATCCAGTAGCCCCTTGTTCACAAAGATGAACCCACCGGGTACCGAGAAAGCGTTCACATCTTTCTCGTCGATGATACGGAAGGTGTATTCAAACAACGCGGGACCCGACTCACCGTAGCGCGCCTCAGTAGGCGTGTTGCGGGCAATCTCGGCTAAGGTCTGCCCAATCCGGTTCACCCGCTCCACCATTTCAGGATTAGTGATGAATTTGTACTGCTTCTCTATCTCTGCGACGACCTTTTTGCCGAATTCCACCTCCTGCTGGTCGCGTGGCGACAATTCTGGACGCTTTGGCTCCGCCGCAGGTTCTTGCGCAACCAAGCCCCCCGCCACCGCCAAGGCGGCAACGACTAAGATAAACCATTTCCATACCCGGTGCATCGTTCCAATCTCCCCAACTGTGCCCTGTGTTATAGACGGCGCAGATTGTGCGAAGGTTTCTTAATTGTAGCATATTTTCGCACTAACTCACAGCCGCTCCTACCATCTGGGAGTTAGCTTCAGAACTTTCCAGCGAAGAGCGAAATTCTCTACTGCAAGCTTTTGCCTCATGGTACACTATCCCCCGAACGGAGGGATTATGCGAGCGTCGCAATATTTTCTACCCACTTTGCGCGAGGCGCCTGCTGAGGCGGAGCTGCCGAGCCATCGGTTGTTGCTCAGAGGAGGGTTCATCCGAAAACTCGCTGCGGGCGTGTATATCTACCTGCCGCTTGGCTGGCGTGTGATACGCAAAATCGAGCAGATTGTGCGCGAGGAGAGCGACCGGATTGGCGGTGTTGAGCTGTTTATGCCCGCGCTCGTGCCTGAGGAGCTGCTGGACGAGACAGGGCGAAGCGGGCTGGATATCCTGTTCAAGCTCAAGGACCGCCATCAACGCACGTTCACGCTCGGCTTTACGCACGAGGAAGTGATTACCGACATCGTGCGCCACGCGGTGAGTTCCTATCGGCAGATGCCGCTGCTGCTGTATCAGATTCAGACCAAGTTCCGCGACGAGCCGCGCCCGCGCGGGGGCGTGATTCGCGCCCGCGAGTTCATCATGTACGATGGCTACAGCTTCGATACCGACGAGGGCGCGCTGGAGACGATGTACCAGAAAGTGCGCAACGCCTACATCCGAATGTTCGAGCGGATGGGCTTGCCCACGCTGATTGTGGACGCGGAGGCGGGCGCGATTGGCGGCGGCAGC
>JAOAFW010000374.1 GCA_026416065.1 Fimbriimonadales bacterium | reverse complement strand
CAACCGGCGCACTCGCGCCACTGAAACCTTTGAGAACCCCCTCGCGCCAGCGTTCCGTATGGTCGGCGGCTGCCCCTACCAGGGCGGGTTGGCGCTGCTGATGCGCCCCGCGCGGGGCAATCTGCCTGCTCAGATCGTGCGATGGGTTTCGGCGAAACGCCTGCTCACACTCACCTCCCTGCCTGAGGATGTGCCCTTGCCGCCGCCGATTTGGCTCCGTTTCCATCGGCAACGAAACAGCTGGCTCTGCGCTTATCGGGGTGTGCAAATCAACGGCGAAGTGCCTAAGACATCGTTGTATGAGTACTCAGACCAGACTGGTCAGCTGCTTCGGGAGATACCTGAACTTGCGGGGGCTGCGCTTGGTTCTGGGGGCGCTCTGTATGTCGGTGGCGCGGGAGCATCTTCTGAGGGCGTGGTGCGCGTGGCTCCACCTGAGGGACTTGACTCGCAGCGTTGGCTGCTGGTGGGTGTAGATGCAAAGGAGCGTCTCTACTGGTACTCGCAGGAGCGTACGGGGCGGTGAAACATCAGCCATCTCGCTTGTAGCACGCGGGCAGGGCGGTTGCTGTGGCAGACGCCGCTTACAGGTTCCGAAGGCGTTTTGGAAAAGGTTGACCCGCAGTTGCGAGTGCGACTGGGCTGGGGCTGCGAATGGCTCGAGGTGTCTGCCGATGGCTCCATCGTGATGTTCGCGTGGAGCGGTTCGGAGAAGGTTCAGAAGGGAGTGGGGGTGTATCAGGTACGCTGGCAGGGCGATTGAGCGAGCGTGAAATGAAGTACGAAGCCGCTGGTTGTTTTTGTGATCCTGATTTGTGGCATCGCCACTGTGACCTGTGCTGAAAGTTGGCAGGAATCCACGCCTCGGCGGCGAACACGACCGCGGCAAACAAAAACAATGCTATCAGGAGTGTCCGACTGGCAACTTGATTACCTGTACCGGCTCAGACATCTGATTGATACTGAGCGAGAACGGGCAGCTCGCCTGTGGCAGCGCACCCAATGGCTGCGCCTGCTCACTTTCCCGATGGGACTCGCCTGGGCAGGCTTGCGTCTCGTCATCAACTACAGCGAGGAAGTCTGGCAGGCGATGTGGATAGTAAAAACCAATCCAAGTCAAGCGACAGCCCGACAACGAATCTTAGCATACTGGGGCATGCCTCGTGTTCGCTGGATGGCTTACGCTCAACTCTACTGGGTGAGCAGGTATCAGAAGGATTTCATCTGGCTGTGCGTGGCAGGTAGTCTCTGCTTTTACATGTTGGTAGGCATAGCTGTTGCGAGCCTTTTGTGGAAATGAATCGCGTTATCGATGCCTTCTGTGCGAGTGCGAACGGGGTGCGACAGGTGTACGATCAGAACGGGGGGATTTGAATCGCTCAGATTCTGGGTATAATACGCTTTATCACGGACCCTTCTGGCTTCGCATCGTGAAGCCCCGAAAGTTTATGGTCCATAGGAGGGTAAATATGGAGCATCCACGCTACTACGAAACGATGGCGATTGTGCCGACCGCTCTGGATGACGAGCAGGTCAACGCGATTATCGAACGCGCGCGCAGCGTGCTGGAGAATCTCGGCGCGACGGTGCATACCGCGCGTGTGTGGGATAAGCGCAAACTGGCGTATGAGATTGGCAAACACAAGGAGGGCGTCTACCTCCTGTTCCGCTACGAAGGGCAACCCAGAGCCGCCGAGGAGCTGAACCGCATCCTTAAAATCAACGAGGATGTGATTCGCTATCGCACCTTCCGCATGGAGCCGGAGGAGTTCGCCAAGTCCTCGTAAGGGGAGGGAGCTATGTACTACAACCGAATCGTGCTGGTAGGGCGATTGACGCGCGACCCCGAGTTGCGTGCGACGCCCGATGGAATGTCGGTGGCGAGATTCACGCTCGCTGTGGATCGCGGTGGGCGCGCGGGCGAAGAGCGCCAAACCGACTTTTTCGATATCGTTGCGTTCCGTCAGCTGGCGGACACCATCGCGAACTACATCGGCAAAGGGCGACTGGTGCTGGTGGAAGGCAAGTTGCAGACTCGCAGCTACACCGACCGTGAAGGCAAACCCCGCAAAGCGTTCGAAATCATCGCCGACACCGTGCGCTTTCTGGAGCGTGCGCGCGACGTCGAGACCGAACCCAGTACACCTGAATACGCGCCTGCCGCCGCACCGCGTACCGTCGAGCGTCCTGCGACCGCCGCTGCCCCAGAACCTGACGCTGATTTCAACGATGATTACAGCGACATCAACCTCGATTCTGAAGATCTGGAAATCGATGACCCATTCCGCTAAGGAGGCAACCTTATGGCAAACGAGCGATTAGATTTGACGAAGAAAGACGACGAGGAGTTGGAGTTAGGCAAGCGACGGGTGGTGCGCCGCCGTCGCAAGAACGTCTGCCCGGCAGACGGCTACTTTGACTACAAGGATGTGGCGACTCTGCGCCGCTACACCACACCCGAACGGGGCAAAATCCTGCCCCGTCGTCAGACGCATCTGTGCGCAAAGTGTCAGCGCCGACTTGCGCTTGCCATCAAGCGCGCCCGTGAACTCGCGCTGCTGCCTTATGTCGCATCCTAAAGGGGCGCAGTGATGCACAAACTCGATGAACGCGGGCTACTGACGCAGTTAGACCCGCATGGTATGATGGCGCTCACGCTGGACTTTCCCGCCCAGTGTGAGCGTGCGATGCAGATTGCAAGCGACGCGCCCCTGCCCAGCCTGCCTCGCACGCCGCGCCAAATCATCGTGTGCGGCATGGGCGGCTCGGCAATCGGCGGCGACTACCTGCACGCGCTGTTCGAAGAGTACGGTAATCTGCCTGTGCAGGTGATACGCGATTACCACTTGCCCCACAGCGTGGACGCGCATACCCTCGTGTTCGCTGTGAGCTATTCAGGCAACACGGAGGAGACGCTCGCGTGCTATCATCAGGCGTGGGAGCGCGGCGCGATGATCCTCGCTGTGTCCAGCGGCGGCGAGTTGCAACAGCGTGCCCATGCCGACGGCGTACCCCACGTGCAAGTTCCGGGCGGTCAGCCCCCACGCACGGCGTTGGGCTACCTGTTCATCCCGCTGATGCGTCTTGCGGAACGGCTCGGCTTGCTGCCCGACCTGAGCCAGCCCTATGCGCAGATGCTCACCCGCCTCGTGCAGACCCGCGCCGCGCTGCAGATGGAGGTTCCCTACGAGCAGAACCTCGCCAAGCAGCTCGCGCAAGCACTCCACGGGCGCATCCCGCTGATTTACGGATCAGGCGGCGCACGCGCCACAGTCGCCCTGCGCTGGAAAGGGCAAATCAACGAGAACGCCAAGCAGCACGCCTTCGCCTACACCTTCCCCGAACTGAACCATAACGAGATTCTCGGCTGGGTAAAGGCGGCGGAGCAAGCCCAGAACTGGAGCGTGATCGTGTTGCGCGACCCCGACGAGAGCGCGAAAATCCGCACGCGCATCGAAGTCACGCACCGACTCGTGGGCGAACGCGCCCAATGGCACGAACTTACCGCAGAGGGCGCAACCCAGCTGGAACGACTGATGCACCTGACCTACTTCGGCGACTTTGTGAGCCTCTATCTCGCCTTCCTGAACGGGGTGGACCCCGAAAACATCGATTACATCAACATCCTGAAGGCGGAACTGGCAAAAATACACTAACTCAGGAGGATAAAAACCCATGGCAGCAGCACACCATGTATGCGGCGGTCTGATTCTCTCCGAGACCCATACCGACGCGGTGATGTATACCTGTCTCTTATACACATCTCCGAGCCCAC
>JAOAFW010000343.1 GCA_026416065.1 Fimbriimonadales bacterium | reverse complement strand
GCGAAGGTGGTCGCCCGCGCCCTGCGTGACGCCGGCTTCGAGGTCATCTACACCGGACTGCGCCGCACGCCCGACGATGTCGCGCAAATCGCCATCCAGGAAGACGCCGACATCGTAGCGATTAGCATCCTCTCAGGGGCGCATATGGCCCTTGTGCCCAAAGTGATGGACGCCCGCAAACAGCGCAACGCCGACGACATTCTGGTCATTGCGGGCGGCACCATCCCCGACGACGACGCCGAACAGCTCAAGGCGATGGGCGTGAAGGGGGTCTACCCGCCTGGCACGCTGATTGAGGACTTCGTGGCGGACATTCGGCGCATCCTGACAGAGCGCGACGCGCAAGTGACGCCCCGCGCCTGAGCAGCAGGAATTTCCGACCCTATGGGGTACAATCAGGGCGTGGAGGCTAAATCGATTATGAAGCGTGTGGCGATTGGATTGCTGATGCTTTGCGGCGCGGCGGCGATGGCGCAGGCGCCCTTCACTATCGTGCGCCCGCAAGATGGCGCGCGCGTGCGCGAAGTCGTGCAGTTCCGATTTCCCATCCGCAGCGTGCCGCAGGGCGGCTTTATCGGCGTGAGTATCAACGGCAAGTTCATCGAAGCTGTTGCGCCTGCCGCGTTGGACTCCGACCGCGAACGCGGACACTATATCTACAAATGGGATACAAAACGCCTGAACATTCCCGATGGCGAGCATACTGTCGAACTCACCCTGTACAGCAACCCTGAAGGGGGTAGCTCGCGCATCCTTGGACGCAGCTCCGTGCGCGTACAGGTCGAGAACGAAATCAAAGCTCCCGCCGACGGTATCCCTCTGCGCTATCGTTGGACACCCGGCAAGGCATATCGGTATGACCTCAAGGCGATCGCCAAAGAGGTCAACGAAATCCAGTACTCCGGCTTGACCCCCGAAGAGACTGTCCTGATGGACATCTCGTTCAAGGGCGACCTGAGCGTACTGGATTTCAGCAACAATCTGGGGCTGATTTCCTGGACGCCTGTGCCACCTGCTATCGAGATTCAAGGCGGACAGATTAGCACTATTACTTCTGACCGGATGGCGCCGGTCTATCAGGAAGTGGAGACCACAGGGCGCGTGCGTTATCAAGTATCCCGAATTGCCGATTCGCAGCAGGCAGATATTTACTATTACTGGGTTGAAGACCTGCCTCTGCTGCCGCCGCGTCGCTATAAGCCGGGCGACCGCTGGAGTGCGACTATCCTGTTGGGCAACCCGTTGGCGTCGGGCGACATCAACCAGATTGGCGAGCGCGTACCCGTTGCGGCACGACTGGAGCGGTTCGAGTGGGAACAGGGCTATAAGTGTGCCAAGATTATTTATGAGTTCACAGGCAACATTCCGGGCAAGCTGGATCTGGGTGGCTTACAGCTGGATAAACCCAAAAGCACTGTCCGACGCGAGGTCTACTTCGCCTATGACCTGGGTCAGGTGATTCGAGTCAAAACGACACTCCAGCTGGAGGGTACCATCCGTCAGGATCAGTTTAGCGGCGGGATGGGCGGACCGGGTGGCTTTGGCGCGCCACCGGGCTTCGGGGGTCGCGGTCCGGGCGCTTTCGGCGGCGCAGATGATGAAGGCGGGATGCGTGGCCCGCGTGGCGGTCCCCGTGGCGGCGGCATGGTCGGCGCACCGGGCGCAGGTGGACTGGGCGCACCCGGTCAACGCGGTGGCGGAACCACAGGGGGCTTCGGAGGCGGCGGACAAACTGGCGCACGCAATATTATCAATCGCTTCGTGGTCGAAATCGACATGAAGCTCCTACGCATCTTCTAAACTATGACCAGCCCAGCAGGATTAGAGCCTCCACGCGAGCGCACGGGAGATGAGCCGAAAGCAACCTTCATGGAACATCTCGAAGAGTTGCGCAAGCGCATCTTCCGCGCGCTTATCTACATCATGCTGGGCTGGATCGTCGCGTTCGCTATAACCAGACCCGTCTACGATTTTCTCGCCGGTCCCCTGCTCGCCACCAAGCCTGAAGGCGCGAAGTTTGTCTTTACTCACGCCACCGAGCCGTTTTTCCTCAAGTTCAAGCTCGCACTGATTATGGGGCTAATCCTCGCGATGCCCTTCCTGATGCGCGAGCTGTGGGGCTTTCTTGCCCCCGGCTTGACCAGGCAAGAGCGTCGCTCTATCAAACTGATCGCACCCTTCAGTCTGTTCCTGTTTTTCTCAGGGGTAGTACTGGGCTATTACATCCTGCCCGCTGCGTTCAACTTCTTTCTGGGCTATCTGAACGAGTACCCTGAGGCGCAGCTGTTTCAGAACCCCGGGCAATATGTGATGTTTGTGGTGAAGATGATGTTCGCGTTTGGGCTCGGCTTCCAGATGCCTGTGGTATTGATGTTTCTTGCCCATATCGGTTTAGCGACACCCGAAACGATGTGGAAGTACTGGCGTCAGGCGATTTTGGTTATTGGCTTGATGGCAGCACTGCTCACTCCCTCAGGCGATGCCTTCTCGATGTTCGCGATTGGGCTACCGATGGTGTTCCTCTACTTTTTGAGCATCCTGCTGGTGGGGCGCATCGTCAAGAAGAAACGACGCCAGGCGTTGCGCGTGGAGACAAAGCAAACTTAGTAAGGAGATAGAGGTATGGGTACGGCATATACTCCCGGATTGACCGTTAGCGCGAACACGGTGATACTCAAAACGCGCCGACTGCCCATCAAGGGCGAGGTGTTGATCAAAGAAGGCGACACGGTTCAGCCCGATACCGTCGTCGCGCGTGCGTTGCTTCCCGGCATCCTGCAAACCGTGCGCGTGGCGCAAACGCTCGGCATTGAACCAAAACAGATTCACAGCGCACTGAAGGTCCAAGAGGGCGACACCGTCGAGAAAGATCAAATCATTGCTGAAACCAAGGGGTTTCTGGGGCTGTTTCGCGGCGTGTGTAAATCGCCTGTGAAGGGTACCGTGGAACTCATCTCGGAGGTGACGGGGCACGTGGGCGTGCGTCAACCGCCGACTGTCATCGATGTGAACGCCTATGTACAGGGGCGCGTCATGAGGGTAATGCCCCAAGAAGGCGCGGTCATCGAGACTCAAGGTGCGCTGATTCAAGGCATTTTTGGCGTGGGCGGTGAGCGACGCGGAACCCTGCGCGTGCTGGTGCAAAGCCCCAGCGAAACGCTCACAGCGCAACATATTCCCAACGATGTACAGGGGCATATTCTGGTAGGCGGCGCGGCGGTCGAAGCTGACGCCATCCAGCGTGCGGCGGAACGCGGCGCGGTGGGCATTGTTGCAGGCGGCATCCGTGACACCGACCTCGTTCGGTATCTGGGACGCGACATCGGAGTCGCCATTACCGGCACGGAAGACATCCCCTTGTCCATCATCATCACCGAAGGGTTCGGTTCTATCCAGATGGCGAATCGCACCTTTCGCCTGCTCAAGAGTTTGGAAGGTAAGACAGCATCCATCAACGGCGCGACCCAGATTCGCGCGGGCGTCATCCGTCCCGAAATCATCGTGCCCCTCGAAGACCCCAGTCATCTGCCCGAGTCGCCCCCTGCGCGTCAGGCGCAAACACTGGACATCGGGAGCTCCATCCGCGTGATTCGCGAGCCGTATTTCGGGCGACTGGGTACCGTTGTCGAACTCCCTCCCGAACTGATGGAAGTCGAATCGGGTACCCACGCGCGCGTCCTGAAAGCTAAACTGGACGACGGCACCATCGCGGTGGTTCCCCGTGCGAATGTCGAGATTATCGTGGAGGAGTAGCATGAGCAAAACGGCTGCGGGTACAGGGAATACGCCGACGACTCAGGCGCGGATCCTGCTGGTTGAGGACGATCCCGTGCTATGCGAGACGCTGCAGTACAACCTGCAGCGCGAACGCCTGCAGGTGTTCGTTGCTGACAACGCCGAAGACGCGCTCCAGCTGTTCCACCAGCATCAGCCCCACCTTGTCATCCTCGATGTGATGCTGCCCAGCCGCAGTGGTTTTGACCTGTGTCGTATTATTCGTCAGCATAGCCAGACGCCGGTGCTGTTTTTGACGGCGCGCGCCGCTGAGGAGGACAAAATTCGCGGCTTCGAACTCGGTGCGGACGACTATATGGTGAAACCGTTCAGCGTAGCCGAGCTGACGGCGCGAATCCGCTCGATTCTGCGCCGTGCCCAGCCCGCCCCGCCCCCGCGCATCCAGTTCGGCGAGGTAGAGATCGATATGGAGGCGAAGCGCGTCTACCGCAACGGCGAGGAGGTACCGATGACCCCGAAAGAGTATGCGCTGTTGACCTTGCTGGCGACCCACCCGGGCAAAGTGTTCACACGCGACCAGTTATTAGACCATGTGTGGGGCTTAGGCACTTACGTCAGCCCTCGCACTGTGGATGTACATATCCGCTGGCTGCGCTCCAAAGTCGAGCCAGACCCTCAGAACCCGCGATACATCCAGACCGTGCGCGGCAGCGGCTACCGCTTTGAGGCATGAGTTTCCGCTGGCTGCCCGCGTCGCTCCTCCTAAGCGCGGTGCTGCTCCTGATGACGGCGCTCCCGAACTTGCCCGGCGCGTGGCGTGAAGCGCTCATCGCCGTCTCACTTGGAGGGATACTCCTCGCTCTCTACTTCGCACGGCGTATCCACGCCCGTTGCAACCTCATGCACCAGCAAATAACCGACCTGAACGAGCAACTGGAGAGCCTGAACCTCGAGCTGACGCGCCAGCAGCGTCGACGCCTTGCATTGATCGATGGGATGCCCATACCCCTGCTCATCTGTGACGAGGATGCCATGCTGCGCCATGCCAACCGCGTCGCGCTGGAGTGGTTCGGCTTTCGGCACATGACAGGCAAGTCCTTGCTCGCTCTTACCTTCTGCTACGACCTTTACCTGCTGTTGCTCAAAGCCGCGCGACGCCAATCGACTGTCTCCGCCGAAATCAACTTCAGCTTCCCTAAGGAGCGCCACACTGAAGCGACCATCTGGTACCTGGGCGAGACTGATTCCCATCATCTGTTCGCCATCGCGCTCATCGACAAAAGCGAGCTACTGCGCTTAGAACAGGTGCGACGTGATTTTGTGGCGAATGTGTCGCACGAGTTTCGTACCCCGTTGGCGTCGATTCGCTCCCTCGCCGAAACGATTCACGATGACCCTGAAATGCCGCATCCTACCCGCCAGCGGTTCTTGAACCTGATTGTTCAGGAAGCAGACCGCCTCACCCGGATTGCCGACGACCTGCTCACACTTTCTCGTGCCGAATCGATGCAACCCACCAAAGAGGTGTTCGAGCTGTCTCCCCTGATTCAGCAAGCGGTTCAGGAAATGGAAGCGGAAGCACAACGCCATCAAGTCATCCTTCACACGGAACTCCAGCCCGAACTGAAACTGCTTGCGAACCGCGACCAGATTCTGCAGGTCGTGTTGAACCTGCTGAGCAACGCCATCCGCTACAACAAACCAGAGGGCAGCGTCACGGTGCGCACCTATGTCCAAGATCTCCAGGCGGTAATTGAGGTCGCTGACACGGGCGTTGGGATCCCAAGCGAAGCGCTGCCACGCATTTTCGAGCGGTTTTATCGTGTAGACAAGACCCGCTCGCGCGAGGGGGGCGGAACGGGGCTGGGGCTGGCGATTGTGAAACACATCGTGGAGTCGCACGGAGGGTCTGTTGAGGTGGAGAGCGAGTACCGCGTAGGCAGTACCTTTCGAGTGAAGTTACCTGTGTACGAGGAAACACAGAATTCGTGAGGGTTGTGCTAATCGCTGTTGCAGATGCTGCGCACGGTCACGCGAATGACTTAGGGCTTGCCTCACGAAGAGGGGATAGCAATCGATCGGTATTCATAACACTCAAAATCCATCAGTTGCTTTTGGGTACTTGAAATGGCGTCCCAGATATTCCAGGCGCGCGTTCAGGGCAGGGTGAACCGCGTCGCCGCGCCTATCCGCCTCGCGCAGGTGGAGTGTAGCGACCTTGCGCAGTGCGCTTGCTAAGGGCTCCACCCCATACTGGCTTACAGCGAAGGCGTCTGCTTCGCGTTCGTGGCGTTGGCGCAGATGGAGAAGCGGCAATGCCATCCCTGCCGCCAGCAGCACCAGCCAGACGAGCAGTCCCCACGCGGGGAGGCGTTCCCACAGGGGCGCAAGCATCAGAGCGACTCCGCCACCTGCACTGAGTTGCACTATCCAGAGCCGAACCAGTCGTCTGCGCTGGGCAAGGTGCGCCACCTCGTGGGCAATTACGGACAGCGCTTCCCGTTCCGTGAGGCTTGCCAGCAGGTAGTCCGTGATCGCGATTCTGCCGCCACTGAGTGCAAATGCGTTCGCCCGACGCAGGCGCATCCCGTCCAGCACAAGGACCTCGCGCACCTGCACGCCGAGCTCGCGCCCCAACCGTTGTGCTTCTTCCAAGAGGTGCGTCTCAACTGGCACAGAGCGTATGGGCAACGGCGTAGGACGGCGCATCAGCCCAATTCCAATCAGCAGCACGGTCAGCCCCATCGTGCCCGCCGTCAGCACGCCCCACACTCCCCAAGTGCGATATTGTCCGGTTGCAATATAGCTCAGGGTAAGTGTGCCCAGTCCCGCAATCAGGATTGGCGCGAGCGCGTCCCATACCAGTCTCAGGCGAGCAAGCACGTACTCCACCAGAGACGCTTGCAATCCCCGCTGCGCACGCTCCACAGGATACAACCATCGGAACAGGAGTGCGAACTCGCCAATAACCTGCGCTCCTCCCATGATTAGTGTTAGTGCCCAGAGCGGCGGCGCAAGGCTCGGCTCTCTAAGATAGGCAAGCGTGCCGTGAGAGGCTTTCACCAGAATCGAGAGCCATAGCAGATGTTTAAGCAGGCGCATCGTCCGCCCGAACGACGCGCCGGGGCGCACGAACCAGCGTCCCAGCACGAGGATACCGAGACTGGTCAGTAAGAGTGTGAACCAGAACACACTGAAAGGGGATTATCGGCAGATTGAGATAATTTTTGGTGGAGGCGGGGGGAATTGAACCCCCTTCCGAGACCGTTGCGCACCCAGCTTCTACGAGTGTAGCCCCTCTTTGACTCTCGCGTGGGATGTCCCGATGGGCAGGGCGTTCCCACACCAGCTCAGTGTGATGTCCTCTCTCAGCCCTGAGCAAAGCCTCGAGAGTAAGTCGATCTGGCCCACGCTCTGCTTACCCCGGATCGACCGCAGGGTGAGCGGCGCGCTGCTAATTAGGCAGCGAGAGCATAGTTGGTGTTCGCACTTCTTGTGTGCCGCTTTTTTACGAGGCCTGCGGCGCCTCGACTCGCCACTGAGCGTCAATCGTGTCCCGTCGAACCCTGACGCCCCCGTATGCATAGTATTATACCACACGAACTGCCGAAAAGTTCCTCACAAGGTACAATCTTGCTATGCCCAAGGCGAAAATCTATATCACCCTGAAGCCCGCGCTGTTGGATGCGCAGGGGCGCGTGCTGCAAAACGCGCTCCACCAACTGGGCTTCGAGCGTGTACAACAGGTGCGTGTCGGCAAGTATCTGGAAGTGGAGCTTTCCCCCAACGGAGACCCCCACGCGCAGATCGAAGCGATGTGCCAGAAACTACTGGCGAACCCCGTCATCGAACAGTACCGCTACGAGATTGAGCCATGAAAGCCGGCGTGATTGTGTTTCCGGGTTCCAACTGCGACCGCGACGCCTATTACGCGCTGCACGATGTGCTGGGCTACGAGACGGAATACCTCTGGCATGCTGACGTGCGTAACCTGAGCGACTACGGGCTGATTATCGTGCCCGGCGGGTTTTCGTATGGCGACTACCTGCGCCCGGGCGCAATTGCCCGCTTCGCGCGGATTATGGACACCGTGCGCGAATACGCCGAGCGTGGCGGTTTGGTGCTGGGGGTGTGCAACGGGTTCCAGATTCTGTGTGAGGCAGGGCTGCTGCCCGGCGCGCTCACCCGGAATCTGAGCCTGAAGTTCCGCTGCAAGCCCGTGCATATTCGCGTGGAGAACGCCGATACGCCCTTCACGCGCCGCTATCATCAGGACGAGGTGCTACAAATCCCGATTGCGCACGGCGACGGGCGCTATGTATGCGACGAAGCGACCCTTGAGCAGCTGCGTGCTAATAAGCAGATTATCTTCCGCTACTGCAGCCCGACGGGAGAACTCGGCGAGGAGTGGAACCCAAACGGCTCAGTAGACCATATCGCGGGCGTGGCGAACGCACGATTCAATGTGCTGGGGATGATGCCCCATCCCGAACGCGCGTGCGAACTCTTGCTGGGCAGCGCGGACGGGCGGCGATTGCTTGCTGTGGGCTAATCACTCCTCGCTGAGTGGGCGCAGGTACGCTATCGTCTGCCCATACTGCACGGACTGCCCCGACTCCACCGCCCAGCCTTCCAGCACGCCCGGCAGCGGCGCGACGACCTCATTCGCGATGCCCAGCACCTCCACCGTTGCCAGCGTCTGCCCACGCTCAACGGCGTGCCCCACCTCAATCGGCGCGAGCGTGCAATAGCCCACGAACTCGGAGCGTATCTCCAGTCGTGCGGGCGGCTGCCAGAGGCTTTCTGCGGGTTCCTCCCGTGCCGCCTCGGGTTGCGCATAGCCGCTCAGGAAGAGGGGCGGCATCTCGTCAGCATGGGGCGCAACCGTTGCCCCCGCCACACGCGCCAGAGTAATCTGCGTCGCGCCGTCGCGCACCTCCAAGCGCGTGGCGCCATGCTGCGCCATCAACTGCGCCAATCGCTCTACCTGCTCCAACGCTTCGTTTACCATTTCCATTTGAAAATCACCGTCTCCACTGTGCGCAGGGCGTAGCTCAACACCACAATCACCAGCGCAATATAGAGTACCAGCGCGGCGATTTCGCTGGTTTGCGCCGCGGCTTTCAGCACGCCCTCACGCGCCTCACTGGGCATCAAAGTAAACCGTGCCAGCAAGGAGTCCAACCATCCCAACAGGTTCAGTACCTGCGCTTGCAGCGACTCGCGGAAGAAGTATGCGATTCCGATCACCGCGCCCACCGTGAGCGGCGCGAACAGCTGGTACTTCTGCCGCTGATGCTCGTTGTAAATCACGCACTCGTTGCACCGCTCCTTCAACTCCCACTTGGTCAGCGTCGTGTTGTGGGGCATATACTTCACATTTTTCTCTGGGTCGTCGCTGACGCGCACATCCTTGAGCGCCATCGCGATGGTCTTCTCCTCGCACATGCAGCCCACGCCCTCGCGCCAGCAGGTGCGTCGTGCATGGTAAATCGGGCAACGCTCGCGCACATAGTCGCGACAGTAGGGCAGCTGCCAGCACTTGCCCAGAAACCGTCGCTGCACCTGCTGCTGACTCACTTCCGAGCCGAGTTTGAGCGTCTGGTCTAAACTGGAGCCGTAGCGCAGGCGTTTAATCGCATGCGAGATGCTCACAAACACGGTCAACACCAGCCCCGGCGGGAACAACACCCACGCCGTGTTGCGGATACGCGAGAGCGCGAAGTCGCGCAAAGTGTCGGGATTAGGGAGCGAGCCGAACTGCCCCATCAGGAACGGGAAGCCCCAGTAGAACACAACCGACAGCAACAGCAACACCACGCCCACCATCGGCTCTTCCAGATAGTTCCACGCCAGACCAATCACAATCAGTCCCGCGCCCAGCAGCAGCGCGTTGCCTGCCAGCCCCAGATTGTCCCGAATCCGCGCTTGGTCCTGCGCCGAGAAACTTTGCGAGTCCAGCCCCGCGAACAGCACCGCATACAACAGATAGACCAGCCCGAGCACGAACAGAATCGCGCCCACGCTCATCATCCACTGGGTGATGGTCGTAATCCAGCGCAACATCAGCTGACGCTGGTATTCCTGCTGCACCGACGGTCGCCTCGACATGGTATCTCCCCACCTCTAAGTCTACCCGACGGCGCAGGGCGGGAAAAGTGTCGGCTGGCTGGTTTGCGCCCCCACGGTAAAATCATCAAGTCAGGGTATAATGATTCTATATCAACTCGTCTGGGGGACTTGAAGATGAGCGGCATCTTGACAGGGATTAGGTGCTTATTGGTCACTTCCATCTGGATACTTACACTTCCCTTGGGATTTTTGTTCACTCTGGTAAGTGCTTCCCGTAAGGAATCATACTGCAATCGGTACGACGGCGTCCCCGCCGTCGCGCACGCACTGTTCAAAGCAAGGAACACGACGGCGGGGACGCCGTCGTACCGTCTGTTGCGCCTCAATAGTATCATATTTCGTGGGGAACACTTACCAAACCTGTATGCACGCTATGACCAAACTCGGATGCGTCTCCTTCGTCGGTTAGACCCCGCCCAGGAATGCCGGTTGTTGTCCTACAGGTGAGGCAAACGAGTCTGCATGGAACTCGGAGAGCACCTTGGCGCGATGGACAGCTTCTGTACCTGAGAGAGACAGCTCATTTCAGCTCTTGAATGTCGGAGGAACAGCCCATGCGAAGAGTCTATCGGCTCGGACTAATCGCAGGAGTAGGTGGATTACTGCTCCTGTGTCTATGGAGCGTGCTCTCACGAACTGGCTCGGTTGAGAAAGAAGCGCTTGACTTCGATGTAGCACCATCCGTTGAGCAGCTTCTTTTCAGTACAAAGTCCGAGTCACATAAAGGAGACAGGCTTTTTGCCTTTGAGAAACGAACCAAGCTATCCAGAGAGTTGAAGGA
>JAOAFW010000307.1 GCA_026416065.1 Fimbriimonadales bacterium | reverse complement strand
GCTCACTGTGCAAGCCGTGATGACCTACAAAGGGCAACCCATCGCCACCGAAGCCGACACGCTGACGGTCATCTACAACATACCTCCAGCGTGGCTGCGGTGGTTAGGAGGATTATTCTGCCTCGCAGGGCTGGTTGTATTGCCCAGCAAGCGCATTCCCGTATATCAACACACGCTCCAGCTGCAAAATCCCACCTACGGAACCCGCAACACGTATACTCTCTCCCCGCAGGAACCACAGCTAACCATAGAGAACCGCTCGGTCGTGCTGGAGTATATGAAAGGCAGCAAGCAGGTGCAGCTGGTGGAGGGAACGCTGCTCACACTCGATGGAAGGACGCTGGAGGGGGGCAGCCTTCTGCGCGCCGGTGAGCAGTACCGCACCTTGTCAGGAAACATCCTCACCTTCTGCGAAACGGAGAACAAAGGTAAGCAAGCCATCGCGCCACGATTTGTCCCCAATACAGTGCCCAAAATCTTGCTGGTTCTTGTGGGGCTTGCGCTGATAAGCTACCACTGGTTCCTGAAACATCAGCTCGGTCAACTAACCAATCTATAACAGAGGAGGACAGGCATGCAACACCATCATCACTATCTCGCAGTGGAGTATCAGGAGCGGGGGGAAGTGCGCCCCACCTTGGTCGTTGGTCTGGGCGGCAGCGGGATTTACACCGCGCGTCGGCTCAAGCAACTCATTCGCGAACGCTACGACACCGAAGGGCTGATTCGGTTCCTGTATTTGGACACTGATCAGGGCGCAACTGCGCAGGAGCCGAACCTCGCCGACGCGAAACCTGAAGAAATCGTTTCGCTCTCCATTGCGCATCCTGAGCAGATTGTAGAAGAATGGCGGAACAATCCGGACTTGCACCCGTATCTGGAGTTCCTGAACGGCGATGTGAATGTGGGGCTGTTGCGCAACGCCGATGGCGCGGCGGGCATCCGCCCGATTGGACGCTTCGGCTTGCACGCCTCGTTCGATACGGTCTACCCGCGCCTGCAACGCGCCGTGCAGGAGATTATGCAGGTAGAAGAACAAATCAGGGCGTTGATGTCGACCGTGCGCTATCAGGTCGGCGTGGTCAGCAGTCAGCCGCGCATCTACATCGTCACCTCGCTATGCGGTGGTACAGGTTCGGGCATCTACTTCGATACCGCGCTGGTGCTGCGCGACATCCTGCTCAAGCAGAATCTCGATGGTGAACTGGTGGGCGTGTTCTCCCTGCCGTCGGTGTTCCAGCACGAGGCGGGCATTTCGCACTCTATGCGCGAGGTGATTCACGCCAACGCCTACGCCGCGCTGATGGAGCTGGAATACTTCTGCAACGCCGACCACCTCAGCCGCGAGGAATGGGAAGTGAAGTACCGCATGATTCCGCCCATCCGCATCAGCGAGCCGTTGGTGGATGAGGCGTATCTGGTGGAGAGCGCGAACGCCGCGGGGCGCACGCTCGGCTCCAAATACGAAGTGTTCGAGATGACCGCGCGCAGCTTGCTGATGGACATCGGCTCGCCGCTGGGGGCGCGGGCGCGCAGCGCGAAACGCAACTCGCTGGCGGTGATTGATGCCATCCGCTGCGCCGAAACGGGCGAACCGCGCCTGTTCGCCAGCCTCGCCGTCGCCAGCGTCGCCGTGCCCGTCAAGGAACTCACCGAATACTGCGCCCTGCGCGTGGCATACGACAAACTGCGCCGCCAGTCGGGAGCGGTCTACTCACTGGCATCGCTGAATGAGGCAGAACAGTTCTTGCGCGATAACGGATTGACGCCTGAGGCTATTCGCAAAGCCCTTACCGATATCGTAAATCAACCGCGCATCACCATTCCTCAAGAGGCAAATCTGCGTCCGTACATTGACCGAGCTCTCCAGCAGATTGACGAGTACGCACGGAATTTGCGCACTGTCGCGCCGCGCGTGGGCGCAGAAAAGCTGGCGCAGTTCCGCGAAGCGCTGCAAAATCGCTGCAACGAGATTGAGAAGGAACACGGCGAAGCAGAAGCGGCGCGGTTCTCGCAAAGCGTCGTGCAAATCGCCACGCAATACAGCACACAATTCACCACATCCAGCCAGTCCGCCGAAAGCGACTTTGAGCGGATAAAGACCCAGCTCAATCAGATACCGTCGGGGCTTAGCTTTTTCGATCGCTTCAACGCTAACCAACAACTCAAGCAACGCGCTGAGCGCGCCCATTCGCTTCTCGGACAACTGCAGGATGCGTACATCACCGCTGAGACGAACCAAATCCTCCAGCAACTGTTCAGCAGCGATGCGTCGGTGTACGGAGGCGAGTCGGTCAAGCAAATGGCAAACAGAGCCGCAGAACAGTTCAAGCAAGCTTCGGGCGCGCGTCAGGACTTACTCGCTGCCCTCCAAGAGCGTATCGACGAGATGGAGCAACAGAAGCCCAACACTACCTACGCGCTGGAGCAATACGCCTGCCTGCGTCGTCACTTCAAAAAGTTCTACGAGCAACATAGAGGCGCACTGCAGGAACCACTGGACATCGTGCTGGAGGGCAACACGATACACATCATCTACCGATCTGGCACAAAGGAGGAGGTAGGCAAGCGTCAGACGGCTACCGATATGCGAGACCTGATTAATAAGTTGGCTCGCATGGTTGCCAGCGGTATCGCTGAGACCGTCCGCGAACACGCGAATGTGATGGAGTTTCTGCGCCCGCTTTACAGCGAAGCCCCAGAGGCAGAGCGCAATCCCGACCGCCCCTACTTGGAGCGCAAAGTGGAGTACCTGATGCAAATCGCCAAGCCGTTCTGGAGCGCGGCGCAACCGCCGGGCGATGTGCGCTTCGAGGAGTTCCTGGCGGTCAGCGTGCCCCTCTCGCCGAACGACTTCAAGTACGAGAGCGACGCGCGCGAGCTGGAGCACGCCGTGATCAAACTCACGGAGCAAGCAGGTATCGTCGCCGAGCGCGTGGACGATGGCTACCCGTTCGCGCTCACCATCTTGAACCGCACCTACGGCGCACGCGCCTACTACTTGCGAGGCATCCAGCGGATGGAACACAGCTACCTTACGCGCTCAAGAAACGCCCAAGTGCGAGCGCACCTGCATCTGGACGCCCGCTTTGCAGGGCTGCCCGCGCTTACGCCCGTACATTCTGAAGCCAAGCTCTGGTGGGCGGTTGCGCTGGCAACGGGCTATGTCGCTGAAATTGAGGGCAGGTACTACTTCGGCACGGAAGAGCTTGACCCGTCGCAGCCCCCGCGCCCGAAGTTCATCAGCCAGCGTGTGGAACGGCTCTCCTTCAATCGCGAGGGCTATGACGAGTACCTGCACGGCGCGTATCAAGCAGGCGAACGCGGCGCGTTGCTGGGCGACTCCTACGAAGCCGCCTACCGCGAGTTCACACGCGATGAGGCAAAAATCGCGCGAGTGCGCAGCGCGTTCCGCCGCCTCTCGGAAGCCGTCGATGTCGGGGCGTTAAATGACGCAGTAAATCGATACCTGGAGCAGCTGCTGCAACGCGCGAATGCGCATAAGGGCGAGCCGAACCGCTGGCGCGACGAACGCGAGGCGTTGCTCAGGCTCAAGCCGTTCATGGAGGCGCAGAGTTATGTTCTATCCCACAATGGTTATAGCGGTCGGTGATTTAGCCCATCGCGCACTGCAGGAGACCGACGCGCTGCTGCGAGCGTTTCGCTCGCCTGCGCGGCATATCACGGCGTTGGGCGCGTATAGCGAGGGCGTCTACCTGACGCTCAGCGCGCCCTCGATTGCCGACTCCGCGCCGTTTGAGTCTGACCTGATGCGCTGGCTGTACGCCACCCGCGCCGAGGTGAACATCGACCGCGCCCGCGAGGAAGGCATGGAAGTCGGTCCGCCCGCGGGCTACTTGCTGGAGCAGGTGCTGCTGGTGGTGGATAGTGACGCCCATGCGCACGCGCTGCAAGTGGTTGCAGATTTGCAATCGCTGTGCGAGCGCGCTGATGAGCTTGTGCCTACACGCCTGCACTGGCTGGTGCTGCATGCCTCTTACGACGAGCCGCTGCCCCACGAGATTACGCAGGCACATCAGGAGCGTCTGCGCCAGCAATCCACCCTACAGGAAGGCAAGCTGATTGTAATGCGCCTCACACGCTCCGACGGCTCGAACATGACCCCTGAGCAGCTGCGCGAGACTGTCGCCTATCTGCTGCTGGGGGCTTTGCACACGGCGGAGTTCGAGGGCGAACACTGGCTGTATCGCAGCGTGGTAGACTATGAGCCTGCGCCCAGCACGCTGGGCTGCGGCTTGGTGGTGCTGCCGTTGCATCGGATGCAGCGCGCCCTCGAAGATAAGCTGGTTGCCGACGCGCTCAGCGCATTTCTACAGGGTGCGAAAGCCCCGCTGCAGCTGCCCGCACAGGAGGAAAACGCCCTCTGGCGTGCCATAGTGAGCAAGGCGGCGCAGGCGTGGGCGGCTGGTGAAACGGAGCGCATCAAAGCAGGTGACCTCTACCGCGTCGAGGCACATCTCAGCCCGCCAACTGTCGTGCCGCGCAACCCCGACATGGCGCAACTGGAAGCCGTCAGCGAGTGGGAGACCCGCTGGCAAGAGGAGAAACTACCCCGCTGGCGCAACTTGTTGAACCAGTTCGCCCGCGAGGAGATCGAACTCTATCTGCAGAGCCTGCGCGAAACCATCCAGAGCTACCTGCGCACGCCCGGCGCAGATCTGAACACCGTCGCGGCGCAGCTGGAACGGCTTGCGCAAGCCGTCGGTGCGTGGGGCGCACATCACCTCGCTGTCACGCGCCCCGCCGCCAACCGCAAAGAAAGCCTGAGCAAACAGGTGGAGAAGGCTATTAAGGAGCCGTCTCGCCCCAAAGTATTAGGGGTAAATGTTCCCCTTCGCGCACGCCCGCAAGTCGCCCGCGAGACCGCCGAAGGCTTCGCAACCGCCTTGCAAGAGTATTACACGCTGCAGATTCAGGCGGAGGCGCAGGAGG
>JAOAFW010000287.1 GCA_026416065.1 Fimbriimonadales bacterium | reverse complement strand
AACCCGCCGATAGTCCGACTTTTTCGGCTGCCCGCCCTCGAACACCACCATACTGCCCACAGGCGCGACCCCCTGAATGTTGGAGATATCGAATGCCTCGATGCGCTGGGGTGGGTTAGGCAGGTTCAGGACTTCCTGCAGTTCCAAAAGTGCGCTCTCCAGCCACTCGTTTTTGAGTTCCAGTTCCTGCCGCAGGCTTTGCAGAGCGAGTTCGGCGTTGTGTGCTGCCATCTCCAGCAGTTGCGCGTCCTCGCCGCGATGAGGCACACGAATCTCCACACCCGCGCCCCGCTTCTGACGGAGCCACTGAGCAATAATCTGTGCTTCCGTGATTTCGTAAGGGAGCAAAATCTTATCGGGCACTTCGGGCGCATCTTGATAGTACTGCTTCAAAAACTCGCTCATCATCGCGTTGGGGTTCTCCTCCGCACCTTCGGTGAGGAAGAAGTTGCGCTGACCCAGCAGTTTGCCGTTGCGCACAAAAAACATCTGCACGCACGCGCCGCGCTCGTCCTTGACTAAGGCGATTACATCCTCGTTCACACCGCTGGGCTGCACCACTTTCTGGCGTTGTAGCACCTCTTGCAGGGCGTGTATCTGGTCGCGCAGTTTAGCAGCGCGCTCAAACTCCAAACTCTGAGCAGCTTGCTCCATCTGCGCCGTCAGCTGCTTAATCAGGTCGTCCCCTTTGCCCTCAAGGAACAGTGCAACCTGCTGAACGATTTGCCGGTACTCGTCAGGGTTCGCTAATCCTGCGCAGGGCGCGAGGCAGCGTCCCATATGGTAGTAGAGGCAAGGGCGCTGCTTCGGCTCGCCGTCCCACACCTTGCCACATGGGATTAGCGGGAAGGTACGATGGAGCAACTGATGTGTGCCCCATACCGCGCCAGAGTTCGCAAAGGGCCCAAAGTAGCGATTGCCATCCTGCCGCACACGGCGCGTCACCAGCAGACGCGGGAACGGCTCGCGCATCGTGAGACAGAGATAAGGGTACGACTTGTCATCGCGCATCAGCACGTTGTAGGATGGGCGATGCTTCTTGATGAGGTTACACTCCAGTATCAGGGCTTCCAGCTCGGTATCAGTAACAATCCACTCCAGGTCGGCAATTTTGCGCACCATACGGGCGGTTTTTGGCGTGTGCTGTGCCGATTTTTGAAAATACGAGCGCACCCGGTGACGCAGGTTGATCGCTTTACCAACATACAGCACCGCTCCCTGCGCATCCTTGAAAATGTAGCAGCCCGATTGCTTAGGCAGCGTCTTGAGTTTCGCCTGTAGATCGGAAGACATCCTTGTTAAGTGTACCTTGCTAAGGCACTTGAACGATTGCCCTCACCTCTTTGCTCGTTACCACGTGCTTAGAGTGGGCGAAGAGAGGAGGGGCAACAAAAACAGTACGCGCACAACTGCCAGCGAAGCAACTCTGGCGTGTATAGCAATCCCCCCTTCGGATGTCCGGTTTTTGGCTTTTTCTGAGTCATGAGTATAGGACTAAATTCAAGATAGGAGGCATAAAATGCTAATCTCACGGCAGTTCGGGTTTGCTGTAATTGCTGCGCTTGCTCTTGCAAGCAGCGCTCATGCGTCGATCAACTTCGTGTTCAACACCGTCCAGACAGGCGGGACACCTTCTGGCTCCGCGCCGTGGGCGACGATGACCATGCATGACATTAGCGGCGGCGTGCAGATTACGCTGAATCACCTGGCGAATCCCAGCGCTCCCAATCAGTTCATCAGCGAGCTGAATATCTTCTTCAACCGACGCCCGACCGGCTCCGACTTCACGGGCGACCCATTTGTGAGCAGCATTGGGCGTTTCGGCGGCTATACCGATGCAGGTTTGAGCTTCAACGCCGAGATCGGTTCAAAGTCTCCCCGCCCGCCGGACGTCTTCTCCCTGGCAACAGCTCCACCTTCAAGCTGTTCGGCGTATCAACAGCGAACTTTGAGGCTTTTAACGACTGTGCCATGATTCACATTCAGGGTATACCGCCACGAGGCGACTCGTCCAAAGTCATCGCGCCCGAACCTGCGAGTATGCTCGCGCTGAGCGCGGGGCTGGCAGGCATGCTGGGTCTGCGTCGGCGGAAGAAGTAAACTCATTCCCTTAACCCCCTCTCCCACGGCGTGGGAGAGGGGGCAAGGGGGTGAGGGCTTAATCCTCCCCCTGCGCTTTGGTGTAGCCCATCGCGCCGTCGAACTCCTGCAGCTTCTCGAGGTGCATCCAGCGGAATCGGCTGCCCACGCGCTGCAGCAAGTCCATAATCTGCGCGTCAGTGGCGTCGCCCGCATCGTCGCGCAGCAGGAAGCGGCATCGGTACTGGTCGACGACGTCTGTAATCGCGCCCATCGGCGGGTAGACCTTCGTGCCGCGGCTGGAAATCATCTTGAGCCTGAACGGCGACTCGGCGGCGAGTTGCTCCAGCGCCTGCCCCAGCGGTTCGGGGTACAGGTCGGTCTCCACGAAGATGTCCACGCCCACCACGCGGCGCGTCTGCGGGCGCACAAACACAGGGTCGGGCGGAACCTGGGGTAGCTTAATGGGGCGATAGTCGCGCACCTGCGCCGTGCTGGGCTTCTTGCCGAGATTCGCGATAATCGCGTCGGTGTATTCGGTAGTCTTCGCGCCCTTGTCGTAGCCCACCACATCGCCCGTGCGCACCTTGCCCTCTTCGAGGGTGTAGAGCAGCGCGTTCTCGATCGTCGCCGCCGCCTCGAACTCCTCCAGATAGCGCAGCATCATCACCATCGACAGGATGACGGCGGTGGGGTTAATCACATTCTGCCCGGCGTACTTGGGCGCGGAGCCGTGTACCGCCTCGAAGATGGCGACCTCGTTGCCGATATTCGCCGACGGCGCGAAGCCCAGCCCGCCCACCAACGCGGAAGTTAGGTCGCTGATGATGTCGCCGTTCATGTTGGTCGTCACGATGACCTCGAACTGCTCAGGGCGTTTGACCAGCTGATGCGCGCAGTTGTCGATGATGATGTGGTTCGCCTCGATGTCGGGGTATTCGGGGGCGATTTGCTCGAAAGTGCGCTTGAGCATCCCCTCGGCGAACTTCATGATGTTCGCTTTGGTGGCGCAGTGGACTTTTTTGCGTCCT
>JAOAFW010000205.1 GCA_026416065.1 Fimbriimonadales bacterium | reverse complement strand
GGTCTCGTGGGCTCGGAGATGTGTATAAGAGACAGCCTCAGTGGGTGCTGAACGCCCTCAGTGAACTGCTCGGCGACGCAGTGGATAATCTGCTCGTACACCCGCTGTGATTCTGTCAGCGGATGCTCACTGGGATCGCATCCGTATCTCATATACGCGCTGCTTGCCGCTGTAGCCGCCGATGAGGGCAAGTGTACCGATCGGCTGGCTGGGGTTTGGGTCGCGTGCGTACAGGATGGGTTTGCCGTCAAACAGTGCCCAGAGTTTCCCGTCGCGCCGTGAGAGCTGGAGTGTGTGGCGTCCGGGCGTCATCATCTGCTCACTTTCGCCGGTCTCTGCGCCGAACAGACGCAGCCGCGTGCGCGTATTGGCATAGCCGCCGACGAACAACACGTAGTCGCGCCCTGCGTTCATTTCGTTCTCCTTCGTTGTGGGCAGGAAGGCGGCGAGAACGCCGTCCTGCACGGCTTCCAGCTCCACCCAGAGGTCGAACTCCGTCGCGTTTAGCCCCGTGATTCGGATGTGCGACTCCTCGTGTCCGTCGTATCCCCACGCGCCGTTTCTCACTTCCCAGCCGGCGCCAAGCTGCAGTCCGTCGGCGTTGATGGGCGTGAAGACGCGCGCTGCCTCTCCGCGTTGCAGTTCAGTGGGTGCGCCCGACGGCATCGGCAGCGTGCCCAACGGCTCCTGCATGAGGCAGTAGAACACGTCATAGGGTTCATAGATAGAGTAGCCCGTTCCGTTCGCTTTGAAAATGTCAGCATAGACACCGATTTCACGCCCACCGCCCATCCAGAACCAGCGGCTCTCGCCTCCGTTGGGGATGCTGAGTTCGATCACGGTCGTGCGGTCGCGCCGTCGCACCGATTTCCACTGCAAGCCGGGCGCGTCGCGCCAGAGGGTGCGCGCCTCCACCTGATCCCGATTGCGCGCCTCGAACCAGATGACGTTCTCGGTGGCATATACGCCCTGTCCTTCGCCGTCGAATCCCGCGTAGAGCCTGTCCCAGTCGCCCGTGATTTCGAACAGCGCGTAGTAGTAGTCCCCATCATGGCAGTGCTTGAGGGTCACTTTCAGTCCATCCTGCTCCAACTCGCCGGCGGGGGGAATAGCCTCCCACTCGCTGGCATCGCCGTCGACGGTTGCGCGAGCGTACCATACGAACGGCTGCCACGGATAGAGCGGGTAGGGGTCTGTCGTGTCGGGTAAGCCATCATCATCCTGATCGGTTTTGCGTGGGTTCGGGATGCGCGACTGCCACGCCGGTTTGACGAACGTATATTGCAGGGGCGCAGGCGCCCAGGTGCTGAGCATCGCTTTGTGCAGGTCGTTCATCTGCCCATCGGTCAGAGCGCGACGCGGGTCGGAACCGAAGCGTTGCTCATCGAGGGGCAGGCGTGGGTCGGCGTCTGGGAAGCCGTCTCCATCAGCATCGCGCACGACAATCGCCTCGCCGAAGTAAAAGCGCAACCATTGCGCATCGGTGAGTTTGCGGTCCCAATACGCCATCACATTCCAGTGTTCACCGTGCTTACCCGCCGTGTTCCACGGGTTCATCGCGATGGAGCCGTCCGGATTTTTGCGTCGATAGCGCGGCTCGGGGTGATTGAACACGATGCGCTCATCCTCACGATTGGTCAGCGAAAATGCGCCCATCGACTCCATCTGGTGATGGAACTCGTGCGCGGCGAGCCATGCAGTGTCGCCGCCGCCCAGATACTGGCTGCGTGCGGGTACTCCGTCGGGGAAGCCGTCAATTCCTAAAGTGCCCCCACCACTGATGTAATAATCCCATCGGCGTGTGTCGGGGTTCCAGCGGCGTGTGAACGCCTGTTCAATCTGTCCGGCATAGGGTTGCTCTTCATACACGGGCGCGCTGTTCGCCCGCGTGATGTCGCGCGTGTCGACAATCGTGAACGCGCCGCCACCGGGTCCAGCAAAGTCCACGCCTGCGTAGGCGCGGCTCACAGGCAATCCCTTGTAGAATCCGGACGCTTGCGCTGGCTCCTCGCCCCAGCGTTGCCACCGATCATCCACAAAAATCTGGAAGTCCACCCAGAAACGCATGCCGCTATTGACCCAAAAGTAGCGTGCAGCGATAGCGTACTCCTCTTTGATACGCTGCAGCTCCGTGTCGCTTATTTTTGGGGGCGGCGGTGCGGGATTGCTGGGGTCCTTGTAGGCGGACGCTACATTAACTACATTTGGCATCAGCAGCACTTTCACAGACAGGCGGATAATCGTCTTGTACCCGCGCGGAGCGAGTGTGGCAAACGCATACTCCCGCCGCCACGGCGGGGAAGCCCCCCAGCGCCGCTCCTCACCTGCAGGCTGATGATCCGGGTCGTAAATTCGATAGTAATAGCGCGTGCCGGGTTTCAGCCCTGTGATGCGCAGGCGATGATAGGTGCGCTTGCCCGGCTGACCGTTGACCACCCGTGCTTCCCTACCTGACCACAAATCGACGCGCTTATCGGATGGACGCCACGCAGTCATAGGCAGGTTGCTTGCGCGGATCTGTACCCGGGTCTCGGTCGGGGTTTTGGTGTGGTATTGAAGCACCACATAGTCGCGCCCAATCTCCATCACGGGGCGCATCGAGTCATGAAGGGGTTGGGTATCGCCTTGAGGCGCGCCACACAACGCCGCAAGACAACCTAAGAAACCGCCCAGTCCGCAAAGCCCTCGCTGCAGCATACAGGATTATTTCGCCATCCATCGAGGGATTCCCGCTTGGCGCAAGCGAGTCAGGTATCCTTATGCTATGGAAGCGACGACGCGCCATACGGGGGCGTTTCTGATGCAGACGCCCGAAACGCTATTTACGCCGGAGCAGTTCGACGCCGAATCGCGCCAGATGGCAGAAGCAACGGAACGCTTTGTGCGCGAGCAGGTGATGCCTTATGTCAAACGACTGGAACATGGCGAGCCGGCGCAGATGCGCGAAATCCTCATCGACTCTGCTATGCTGGGCTTGCTGGGCATCGATGTGCCTCAGGCGTTCGGTGGGCTGGAACTACCGAAAACCACATCTGCCCTCATCACGGAGAAAACCGCGCTTCAGCCCTCATTTGCGGTTTCGCACGCCGTGCATACCAGCGTGGGCAGCTTGCCGATTTTGCTGTTTGGCAACGAGGAGCAACAGAAACATTACCTGCCGAAACTCACCTCGGGGGAGTATATCGGCGCCTATGCGCTCACGGAACCTGAAGCCGGCTCCGACGCGCTTTCTGGACGCACCCATGCAACTCTCCGAGGCGACCACTACCACATCAAAGGCAACAAGATCTGGATTACAAACGCTGGATTTGCCGACCTGTTCGTGACTTTTGCCAAAGCCGACGGTGAGCGGTTCACCGCATTTCTGGTGGAGCGTGGACCGGGACTGCTCATCGAGCGCGAGGAGCATAAACTGGGTTTGCACGGCTCGTCCACCTGTCGCGTGGTGTTCGATGGGGTCGCTGTTCCGGCGCGCAATCGTCTCGGTCAGGAGGGTGAGGGCGCGTATGTCGCCCTCTATACGCTGAACATCGGGCGGTTCAAAATTGGCGCGGCGGCGCTGGGCATCGCGAAAGAGGCGTGGCGCATCGGGCGCGCCTACGCCACCGAGCGCAAACAGTTTGGGCACGCGATTATCGAGTATCCGCTTGTGTGGCGCAAGCTGGCATGGGGCGCGATGCTGATGTATGTCGTGGAGAGCGCGCTCTACCGCCTCGCAGCGGAGCTGGAAGACGCCTTCCAGACGACGGGCGCGAATCGCCAGCAGGTCTGGCGCGACGCGGCAGCGCACTACGCCGCCGAGTGCGCCCTGCTCAAAGTCGCCGCGACCGAAGCGCTACACCAGATTGTGGACGACACACTGCAGATTCACGGCGGCTACGGCTTTAGCGAGGAGTATCCCATCGCCGGGCTCTATCGCGACACGCGCGTGAACCGCATCTACGAAGGCACGAACGAAATCAACCGGCTGAACCTCGTAGAACGACTGGTGCTTGCGCGACGCAAGGATCTGTGGACGCCCCTGCAGACCCAGCAAACGACGACGGACACGGTCGAGGCGACGATTCAGACTCTGCGTAGTCTAACAGGAAGTGCGCTGGAAGGGTTGCAGACACAGCCAGAGTTGCCCCAGCAGATAGTGGAACCGCTCGCGGACGCCCTGATTGCGCTCTATCTGCGCGATTCGGCGCACGCGCGGGCGCGGCAAACTGCTCACCCTGCACATCAGGCGATGACCGCGCTCTACCACGAGCATGTACGCCGTCAACTGGCAGGCTGGTCCGCCGACCTTGCCGCATTCACTCATACGGCGCCCGTTTCTGTTGAGCCGAAGCCACAGGCGTTAAATTACGAGGCGGTAAGAGACGCGATACGAGACTGAACCAGCCTGTGCGCCATCACCGCGGTTCGGATGGCGCACCGCTCACGATAGGCGCTTCTCGCTTTCGGCAAGTGGGGGCAAGACTACTCCAGCCCCTCAATCAGATCATAGACGCCTTTCTCGACCTGCACCAGTACGCAGTAGCGGTTCGCGTCGGCGTCGTGGAACATATAGACGGGCGCGTTCTCTAAATCGGCTTGTAAGACCGCTTCCTCGAGGCTCATGGGCTTGAGCGGAACACGCACCGTGCGCCGGATGGAGGGGTTAGCCGCAGGCGTCTCCTCAGCGGTTTCGGGGACCTCACTCAGCACCGCTTCAATTACCTCCTCGCGGGGCTTGCGCCCGCGCTTCTGCAGTTTCTCTTTGTATCGTGCGAGTTGATGCTCGAGTTTCTGCACAACAGCATCCACGGCAGCGCGGAACTCGTGGCCCTTATCATCGTAGTGGAACTTCTGCCCGTCGGCGTCCACCACAACGGAGACGTGGTGTTGCCCACGCACCAGTTCGTAGGTTACTTCCAGCGTCCAGATTTTATGGAAGAATCGCGCCAGTTTATGCAGTTTGCGGCGCACGTACTCTTTTTCCGCCTCGCTCAGCTCCTGATGCGGGCTGCGGAAGGTCACATCGACAATTTCAACCTGTTTGCGTCGGGATTTACTCATCGTTCGTCTCTCCGTTAGCGGGGTAGATGGTAGCGACGGCGTAGCAGGCGATGGCGCGTCGTGCGCCGACAGCGTCCATACCTTCGTTGGTCGTCGCCTTGACACTGACCTGTTCGGGGAGTAAGCCCAGCGTATGGGCAATTTGGGTGCGCATCTCGGGGATGTAGGGCGCCAGTTTGGGGGCTTCGGCGATTACCATCGCGTCGATGTGCAGGGATCGCCAACCGTGTTGGGTCAGGAGCGCGTCCACTTGCTTGAGCAGGCTCAGGCTGGGCGCGTCTTTCCAGCGGGGATCGGTATTGGGAAAATGTTGTCCGATGTCGCCCAGCGCCGCCGCGCCCAAGAGCGCATCGCTGATGGCGTGCAGGACGACATCCGCATCGGAGTGCCCCTGCAATCCCAGTGGATAGTCGATTTCAACGCCTCCCAGCATCAGTTTGCGCCCTTCCGTTAGCTGATGTATATCATACCCGATTCCCGTCCGGGTGAGCGCGCTCTCACCGGTGTAGAGGCGCAGCAAGCGCAGGTCGTCGGGCGTTGTGAGTTTGATGTTCTGCGGGTCGCCCTCCACTAAATACACGGGATAACCCGCCCGCTCCAGCAGTTGCGCATCGTCAGTGGCGTGCTCGAAACCTTCCTCGTAAGCGCGGCGGTGGGCGTTGATGAGCCAGTCTACTCGAAAGAGCTGGGGCGTCTGCACCCGGTACAGTCCTGTGCGCGAGACGGTTTCCTGAACCTGCTTGCCGTTGGGGGCGCGTTTGAGGGTGTCTTGGATAGGCAGGGAGGGCACGGCGGTTCCATATCGCTGGACAGCCTTGATGAGCCTGTCCAGCAGGGCGTGGCTCACCAGCGGGCGCGCGGCGTCGTGGACGGCGACCATCGGCACTCCAGCAGGTAGCGAGTCCAGTGCGTTGCGCACGGTATGCTGCCGCGTTGCGCCCCCGCAAGGCAAAACCTGCACCGGCTTCGGCGCAGGGTAGCGTTGCAAATACGCTTCATACGGTTCCAATCCATCGGGCGCGACCGCTAAGGTGGCGGATTCGACGGCGGGATGGCTCAAGAGATGCCACAGGGCGTGCCGCCACACAGGCGCGCCACCGAGCGGTTGCCATAGCTTATCCCCCTTACCGAATCGGACGCCGCTTCCTGCCGCCAGAATAAGGGCGTGTAGAATAATCGATCCCTCCTTCGGTTTTGCCGTCGGCGAATTTAGGCTCCGCGAACAGCATCTTACCGCGCGCCGACTGCAACACGCTGGTTACGACCACATCGATTGCCTGATTGAGGTATTCCCGCCCGCCTTCCACAACGACCATCGTGCCGTCTTCCAGGTACGCGATGCCCTGATCAGGCTCCTGACCCTCGCGGATGGGAATGACCGTTAACTCCTCACCGGGCAGCACATGGATGCGCACCGCTTCCGCCAGTTCGTTGATGTTCAGCACGCGCACGCCCTGTAGCTCCGCGACGCGATTCAGGTTGTAATCGTTCGTCACGATGTCCGCCCGCATCGCTTTCGCAAGGCGTACCAACCGGGCGTCCACCTCATCGCCTGTATGCGGCGCGAGGCGGTCATGCATGCGTACTTCCAGATTCTCGCCAAGGTCTGCCTGCAGCTGTTTCAGCACGTCGAGCCCACGCCTGCCACGTGCCCGGCGCAACGGGTCTTCCGAATCGGCGATATGTTGCAACTCGTCCAGCACGAAACCGGGCACATAGAGCTTGCCCTCCAGAAATCCGGTGCGCAAGATGTCGCGAATGCGCCCATCGATAATCACACTGGTATCCAGCACCTTGATGCCTTTGGAGCGGCGCGCCATCTGCGCAGTGAGGGGGAGATACTCCTTCATACTCAGGAAACTCACGATGCTCAGGTACACCAGAATCACGAACGCGAGCAGTGTGAGTGCCCAGCCCAAGCGTGCGCCGCCAATCGCGAACAGCAGAGGATACAGCGCGAAGGTGATAATCGCAGCGGAAACCAGCCCCAGTCCAATCGCGAGCTTCTCGTCGGGTTCCGCCTCTTCCAAGTGGCGCGCCACCCGCGAAAGCAACTGGAAGCTGTGGTTCGCCACCAGAATACCCATCAGCAAGCCTGCCGTCGTCAAGCCCACGCGCGTCCACAACGGCTCTATCGGCGGGCTTCCCGTAAACCAGCTGTCCACCGCCTTCAAAAACGGGTCTGCAAGCAGAAAGCCGATGGTGGCAAACAGTACCATCCCAACCGCGAGGAACAGCCAGTACATCAGGCGATGGATTGTCATCAAAGCCTCCTGTAATATTATACGCTCTCGCGCGTCGAAAATCGCGCAGGTTCAGGAGGTATAATCGCGGTATGAGGCGGATTGGGCTGAGTTTTGTCATCGCGTGTGGGCTGATGTTCGGCGTCCCCCAACAGGCAAATACGCCGACGCTCTCTGAAGTGGATCAACTGCTAATCGCGCTCAGCGACATCACATGGTTCAACAATGTCCGCCCGCTGAACTTGACCAAACCGCAGATTGAGCGGCTCATCCCTGTCCACGAACGCGCCTACAAGCAACTGGAGCGGCTGATTCAGGAGGAGGCGAAAGAACTGCGCAACCGCAAAGACGAGATTCTGAAGATTCGTGAAGACACCTCGCGCGGCAAAAGCCTGCCGAAAGAGTTTCAGGAGACCATCAAACGCTTAGAGACCGACGCCGCCCAGAAACGACGCCAGCTGCGGGCGCAAGTGGTCAGCGAAGTCGCGACAGAACTCAAGCCCCACTTCACCGAAGAACAGATGCGCTACATGGTCAAGCGTAGCAAGGATGTGCTGGAATCCGCGCGCGTAGACGTGTCCCAACTCAAAGACGACCAGCTCTATGCGTTGTTTATAGAGAGTGTGTTTCTGGATGCGCGTGCGCCAGAACTGCTCCGAGAATGGCGGAGTAAGAATTTGGAGAAGTAATCAGCTCTCAATCTGTTGGAAGAAGCTGGGTTGGTTGCGCCAATCTTCACGCACCTTGACCCAGAGCTCGAGAAAGATTTTGCGTCCCAGCCACAGTTCGAGTTCCTCACGGGCGCGTTGCCCGATCTTTTTGAGCATCTTGCCCTTTTCGCCAATCACGATGCCCTTATGCGTGTCGCGCTCCACGTAAATCGTAGAGGCAATGTACAGCACGCCACTGGGTCGCTCTTCCCAGTGTTCGATGGCGACGCCGACGCCGTGCGGTACTTCCTGATAGGTGTTGAGCAGTACTTTCTCGCGGATTATCTCGGCGGCGAAGAGGCGTTCGGGCTGGTCAGTAATCTGTTCCTGTGGGAAGAACGGCGGCCCCTCCGGCAGATGCTTGAGGATGATGTCAAGCAGCTTGTCGCAGTTGTGTCCTTTGACAGCATTGGTCATCATCCAGTCGGCGTGGTTCGGCACCAGCTGCCAGTACGCCTCCGTGTGCGGCTTGACTTTTTCAGGGGGGAGTTTGTCCATCTTGTTCAGCACGAGCACGATGGGCGCGCGCACCTCTTTTTGGAGCAGTTCCGCAATCTGTTTATCCTCCGGGTTGGGCATTTTAGAAGCGTCTACCACAAACAGGATTAGATCGGCGTCGGGCAGCGCGCCGACCGCGGCTTCCACCATCCGTTCGCCGAGTTTGTACTTCGGCTTGTGGATGCCGGGCGTGTCCACGAACACAATCTGCGCGTCGGGCAGGTTCAGAATACCCAGAATTCGGCGGCGCGTGGTCTGCGGGCGCGGCGAGACGATGCTCACCTTGCGCCCGACGAAGTGATTGACCAGCGTACTCTTGCCGACGTTCGGCTTACCAATCACCGCTACGAAGCCAGAGCGGAAGACGGTATCCTGCTCACTCATGGCTCTCTTCGGGGGCAGAGCCGTAGAGCGTCTTATCGGGGCACGGTTCAGGGGCGCGGTCTGTGCGCGCGATGAACCGCTCCACATCGCGCAGGTCGTGGAAGTTCGGACCCGTCGCAATGCGCAGCTCGCGCGCGGTCATCGCCGGAGGCGCAAATGGCATTACCTTCTTACCCTTCGCCCGTAGCGTCTCCACCAGTCGCTCGAAGTTGCCGTCGCCGCTGAGAATCACACACACGTCGTAATGATCCAGCGTCAGCAGCGCATCCATCACGATGTCCACTGCCAGCTCGATGCGCTCCCAAGGCAGTTCCTCGCGTCCTTCCCCGCAGCAGCCTTTGATAGGGCGCGTGCGCAGCACATAACCAGAATGCAACAAGTAGTCGTGGAAGGTCGCGTCGCGCCCCTTCGCGTTAGGGTCAACCGCGGTGTAGTAATAGGCGTCCGCAACCTTCATCCCGAGGGTCGTCCGAAAATAGCAGAGCAGCTTACGGTAGTCGATAAACCATCCGAGCCGCTTCTGGGCATAGTACATGTTTGCGCCATCAACAAAAATAGAAACCCGCTCCAAGAGAGAACACCTCCTGCGATACTCAGAGTATTAGTATACCCCACTGTAGCCCCTTCTGCTGAATAGCCTCCTGCCGCGCACAGTCGCTCGCTTCCAACCTTATTTATCAAGATTGCTTAGCACGAGAGCCTGTCTCCCGAAGGCTCAAGGGTTTTGGAAAATTAAAGATCACTTTTCCCCCCAAAGTTCTCTTCGTGCGGCGGGAACATCAGGGGAAGTTCTGGTCAACTTATTCATACGGGCGCAGCATCTGTTCGGCTTCGGCGCGCGTCACCAGCACCTGGCGGGGCTTCGCACCGTCCAGCGGTCCCACGATGCCGCGTCGCTCCATCAGGTCCAGCAGGCGGGCAGCACGCCCGTAGCCGATGTTGAACCGTCGCTGCAGCATGGAAGTGGATGCCTGCCCGTGCGAGACCACGAGGCGTACGGCGGCAGCGTAGAGTTCGTCTTCCTCTTCGTCGTCCTCAAAGTCGCCTCCGGACGGCGCGTCGAACTCCATCGGGTTAAGCAGGTACACGGGGGCTTCCTGCGCCCGCCAGAAGTCGGTGATGGCTTCAATCTCGGCTTCGGTGATGTAGCATCCCTGAATGCGCGTCGGTTTGGAGGCGTCGATGGGCAGGTAAAGCATATCGCCGCGCCCCAGCAGCCGCTCTGCGCCCACCATGTCCAGGATCGTGCGGCTGTCCACCTGGCTGGAGACGGCGAACGCGATACGGCTGGCGATGTTGGCTTTGATGGTACCCGTGATGACATCCACCGATGGGCGTTGGGTGGCAATCACCAGGTGGATGCCGGTAGCGCGGGCGAGCTGCGCCAGCCGTGCGATGGAGGTCTCCACTTCGGAGGCTGCCTGCATCATCAAGTCCGCCAGCTCGTCGATAATCACCACCACATAGGGCAGCCGTTCGTCTTCGGGGGCGCGTTCGTTGTAGCCTTGAATGTTGCGCACGCCCGCGTTGGCGAACAGGTCGTAGCGTCGGTCCATCTCTTTCAGCACGGCGCGGAGCGCGCCCGCTGCGAGCTTCACATCGCGCACCACAGGACACATCAGATGGGGGATGCCGTCGAACAGCGTCAGCTCCACGCGCTTGGGATCGATCATCACGAAGCGTAGCTCACGCGGGGTAGCGCGGAAAAGGAGACAGGTGATGAGGGAGAGTAAGCACATGCTTTTACCCGAGTTGGTTGCGCCACCGATGAGCATGTGGGGCATGCGCGTCAGGTCGGCATATTTGGGGGCTCCTGCCACGTCCTTGCCGAGCGCGATGGTCAGCAGGCTCGGCGCGTTCCAGAACTCAGCGTTTTCCATCACATCGCGTAGCGCAACCACCTGCGGGTGGTCGTTTGGCACTTCCACGCCGATTGCGCTTTTGCCCGGGATAGGGGCTTCCACGCGCACGGCGATTGCCGCAAGCGACATCGCGAGGTTGTCGGCAAGGTTCACCACGCGGTTGACCTTGATACCGGGCGCGAGCTGAATCTCGTAGCGCGTAACGGTCGGTCCGTGCGCCACCTCTACCACATTCGCCTCAATTCCGAAGTCCTGCAGGGTTTCTTCCAGCTTCGCGATTTTCTCTTTGATTTCCGCTTGATTGCGCTTGGGCGGATTGGGCGGCTCTTTGAGCAGGGAGAGGGGCGGTAAGGTGTAGTTGCCCGAAGCGCCGGGTAGGGGGAGGGTCTCTTTGCGGGATTCGCGCTTTTCGGTGGGTTTGGCTTCGGCGGCTGAACTGCCATTATGAGCCGCGACGGGCGCAGGCGTCTGCGCTTCCGATGAACTGCTATTACGCGGGTTCTCAATGGCTACGGCGCGCTCGGCGGTACGCTGTGGTCGCTGCTCCGACTTGCGCTTGAGGCTCTCAGACGCTTTGCTGGCAGTTTCAGCAGCGACGGAAGCGACGGCTTTGGAAGCGGTCGCTGTGCCACGCCAGCCTACCCAAAGTGCTTTCCCCAAGCTGCGAAGCACCTGTACCAGCGGCAGGTTGAACAGCATCAATAGTCCCAGCATGCCGAACACACCCAGCACCACGCCTCGCGCCTGTCCCAGCGCAAGCGCGAGCAGGTAGCCAATCACCGCACCGAGATAGCCCCCCGTATGTTTCAGCGCATCCGCGTGGAACCAGTCGCCCGATTCGTGGGGTTTCGCCATCCAGCCCAGCAGCGTGAGAAACACAATCACACCGCCGCCGATTACTTCGGGCAGTGCGAGCTTGCCATAGCCGAACACCAGCGCGCCCGCCGCCAGCCACAGCACCACCGGCAAGAGGAACGCACCGTTGCCAAACAGCAGTCGCAGCCCATCGCGCAGCGACACGCCCACCACACCGCTGTTGGGCACAGTGAGGCTCACCAGCGCGACCAGCCCCAGCAGCACCAGGAAAATCGCCACGCGGTCATAAAACTGCTGCGAACGCTCCTTCGGCGGTTCCGAAATCCGTCGCCCGCTGGTTTTGCGTTTACTGCCGTTCCGCTTCGAGTTCGCCATGCTCTCACCCAGCCGTTGTGCAGGGCGATTGCCCCATCACAACCGATTGTACCCGATAGCATACCTGAAGCGGAACCCACAAACCCATCTGGTTGCTGCGGATATCGGGATGAACTGTTTCCACTGCTCCTCGTAGTCTATTCGCCGCGCCTTTAGCCTCTCTGGTCAAGTTTTCGCTTCAACTCGTCCAGTTTCATCAACGCCTCGACAGGCGTGAGCGCAGTGATGTCCAGTTCGCGCAACGCCTCCAGCACAGGGTGCTCGGCGGCTTCGAACAGCGTGAGCTGGAGTTTCCTTGTTTGCATCGCAGGTGCGTCGCTGCTGGGGGGCTGCGTCGCGCTCTGTACGCCGCGTTTCTCGAACTCACGTAGAATCTGCTCGGCGCGTTGCACCACTTCAGGGGGCACACCCGCCATCCGCGCCACATGCACGCCGTAGCTACGGTCGGTGCCGCCTGGCAGCACCTTGTGCAGCCAGATGATGCGGTCGCCCTGCTCCTTCACCGCCACGCGATAGTTCGCTACGCCTTCCAGACGATTCGCCAGTTCATTCAGATAGTGATAGTGGGTGGCGAAGAGCGTTTTGCAGCCGATGGCGTGCAGATACTCGGCGACCGCCCACGCGATTGCCAAGCCGTCATAGGTGCTGGTACCGCGTCCGATTTCGTCCAGAATCACGAGGCTGCGCGGTGTGGCGTTGTTGAGGATGTTGGCGGTCTCGGTCATCTCCACCATGAAGGTGGATTGCCCCGTAGCAAGTTCATCCCGCGCCCCGACGCGCGTGAAAATCCGATCCACCAGCCCAATCTCAGCGCGGTCGGCAGGTACGAAACTGCCGATATGAGACATCAACACAATCAAGGCGTTCTGCCGAATGTAGGTGGAGTTATGACTCACGAAGCCTTGGGCAATGTAGTTATGGTCAGGCTCAATGTTGAGGTCGTAGACGACGACCTCCGAAGGTGCGATGTGTACAATCTTATCATAGAGATAGTTCCGCTGAGCGATTTCTTTTAACTCATCGCATTTTATACCACAATCTTCGCAATATTCTAAAAGTTCTTTAATTTTATGATAGCTTGGATTGCGCCCTGCAGGAACGTAAGTGTAAAAAAGAGACTCGATGGATTTGCGCGACTTCAAAGCGCACGGCTTGTTCCGAGTGTGGACAATCCGTTGATGTATCCGCCGAAGCAGAACCTCAAGGTGTGGAATGCCCCCCTTGTTCGGATGTCGAATAGGAGAAGCTTTTTCGCGCCGTTTGCGCTTACGCTCCAGCCGAAAGCCAACGGTTGTGTGAAAGCGAATAGCGTCTTCGCCATGAATTGCGAGTTCATAGTAGGTGTTCCCTTTGATAACTTTCTGTCTGAGCGATGCAACAATTCCCAAGTTTAGCAACAGCATATGTACCTCGTGAGCAAGTTGCTCGGAAGCAGTGCTTAGGAAAACATTCCCATACTTTTCGCTCACGTAGCCATCCGTGTCGAACAGCCCTTGTAGGAAAGCGATCACGACATCGCGTGGCGCCCTCAGAATGCAATCAGGTATGTGCTTCCTGTGAGCGTTGGTGTAGTCCAATCCAAGCTCGTAAAGCCAGCAGCGTAGATAATGGCTTGATATCGAGAAATCTTTGCCGTTTCGTTTACGAGTAGGGGTGTAGCCGAACAGCGATTCAGACAGACTGCAGAACTGCTCGGCAAGAAAATCGTCGGCGGTTGAGAAGCAGACGGCGTTCTGGTAAGTGACTGTTCCGTCTCCCACGAGCAAGCCAAGCCAGTAGGCAAGGTTCGGTGTCAGGTGACGAGGCAAATCACAAAAGCGTGTGTTGCCGTGCCATCCTCGTTGATCAAGGTGCGGCAACTCCGTCTGATTGCCCCAGAGTTCAAAGCCACGCGCCAGTGCCACATAGTCGCCCTCGCGTAGCTCGCCCAGTGGAGTCCATTCCTCAGTCCCGTCGGGACGGCGCGTCCACACTTTATGGTCAGGCGTGCCTTCCAGTGTGAAGCCCAGCTGGGTGCGGATACGCACCGTCGGCTGGAGACCGCCCGAGTAGAACTGGGTCGCGCGTTGCATGCCGTCGCGGGTCTGAACGCCTATCTCTATCGGCGTGAACCGTCCTGTCGCAGCCTCTGGCGGCGCAAGCTGTTCCAGGCGCATTAGCCCGTTTTCGGTGAATATCAGCGTGTGCCCTGCCAGACACTTCCCGCTCATATTCGGACCTGTCAGAATAATCAGCCGCTGGCTCTCGTCAAGACGGCAGTCGTTAGGCACGAAGGGGTTCTCGCTGAAGCGTTCCACGACGGGGTGGCGTCCGCCGTGGATGTGGATGCGGTCTTCTGAATCCACCACCGGGCGTGTGTAGCGATAGCGGATGGCGTTCTCGGCGAATGCGCACAGCACATCGAGTTCGGCAATCGCTCTCGCCAGCGACTGCAGTGCGGGGGTCTGGCGCGCTACTTCCGCACGTACCTGCGCAAACAGTTCGAACTCCAGCGCGTTCATGCGCTCTTCCGCGCCCAGCAGAATCGCCTCCTGCTCCTTGAGTTCGGGCGTGATGAATCGCTCGGCGTTGGCGAGGGTCTGTTTGCGGATGTAGTCGGGCGGCACTTTGCTCAGGTGGGGCTTGGAGACCTCCAGATAGTAGCCGAACACGGCGTTATAGCCCACTTTGAGGCTGGGGATGCCCGTGCGCTGGCGTTCTTTGGCTTCCAGTTGGGCAATCCAGCTTTTGCCGTCGGTGCGCACCTGGCGCAGGCGGTCGAGTTCGGGGTCGTAGC
>JAOAFW010000144.1 GCA_026416065.1 Fimbriimonadales bacterium | reverse complement strand
GGGCAGAAGCTGCGCTTTGGGTTGTTTTGGAGACACTCTGCAGGCAGGTACAAAAGATTCTCAATCCATTCGCCCAGAGGTGCTCGATGAATCCTACGTCGTATTTCTTCGCTTACACTGCGATATTTGTTTTCCAACCTCAATCGATAAAAATCCTGAATAGCGATAATCGCAGCGTACTTGATGATTGTCTCGAACACATCCACAAGGCGATGAAGCTTGCGGAAGGGCTGTTCCTCCCCCTCGTACTCTTGCAGTGCGACCGCGATAACCGCAGGAAACTCGCGCCTCATCTCCGCTTGTATTTCCCCCCAGCGAATTTGGTGTGGAGAGTATACCTTACTCCAGCTGAGATGTCAAAAGGGGATTTGCTTGTTGGCACGGACGCCGGCGTTATAGGTGCGTGGTCAGGTCTTTAGGTTCCCTAACATCCCTAACGAGGGCTACTGCAAGAATATGACATCCACACCTGTCAGCCCCTGCAAAGCCTCAAAGTGCCTGTCCCGCGTTAGCAGCGGCAGCCGATACGCCAGCGCAAACGCGGCAATCCACACATCGTTTTCGGGAATTGGCGTGCCCTGCGCTCGCAGAAACTGCTTCACCTGCGCATACGCCCGCTGCACGGCGCGCCCGAACGCCAGCAACGGATAATCGCCTACCAGAGCCTCAATCACCTGCCGTTGATATTCAGGTCGTGCTGAAACCGATGCGCCATAATACAACTCCCCCAGCGTAATCCCACACAGATAAAATCGCGCCTGCTCACCCAGATGCACCTTCAAATCTACTCGTCCGCGCAGTATCTCTGCCGCGACGCTTGTATCCAACAGAAACCTACCAGCGTTCCGTCTCAATGCGCTCACAGCTTTCCTCAATCGCTTGCAGTAGGGCGTCCACTTCCTCGTCGGAGAGCGACCCAGCGACTTTATCAAAGTGTGCCGCGGGGATTCCCGCAGGCAGGCGCGGCGGTGCAGGTTCTTTATCGTCCAGCACCATCAGGCGCACACGCTTACCGCGAAACTCCTGCGCTCGGGCGGCGATTTCTTCCCACAAGCCTTCCAAAACGGTGGGCATAACAAAATTGTACCCTGAAACAACAATCCCCTTGCATACGGCGTTGAGGGACGAGCCGTGATAAGTTTTTCCTGAAGGGATGATACCGAAAGAGATTCCTCTTGCACGGACAAGACTGTCCGCACCACTTTCGCCATCAGGTATACTCTCCCCGTGCATTTACGCACTGATTTGTGAACGCAAGTAAGGAGGCGACTTATGGCGAATATCGGTAAGGTAGTGCAGGTGATGGGTCCCGTCGTCGATGTGCGGTTCTCCGACGGCGAGCTGCCCGCCATCAACAACGCCATCAAAATCAAGGACGAGGCGCGCGGCATCGATTTGACCTGCGAGGCAGCGCAACATCTGGGCGACGACATCGTGCGCACCGTCGCGCTGTCCTCCACCGACGGGCTGGTGCGCGGCATGGACGCCATCGACACAGGCGCGCCGATTAAAGTGCCCGTAGGACGCGCGACGCTGGGCAGGCTTTTTAATCTGCTGGGTGAGCCGATTGACGAACGCGGTTCGGTTCAAACCGACACCTACGCGCCCATCCACAAGCCCGCGCCGTCCCTGGAAGAGCAGAATGTAAAAACAGAGATTCTCGAGACCGGGCTGAAGGTCATCGACCTGCTGTGCCCGTTCAACAAGGGCGGTAAGATTGGCTTGTTCGGTGGCGCAGGGCTGGGCAAGACAGGGCTGATTCAGGAACTGATTCGCAACATCGCCACAGAACACCAGGGCGTGTCGGTGTTCGCGGGCGTGGGCGAGCGCACGCGCGAGGGCAACGACCTGTATCTCGAAATGAACGAGACGGGCGTGATTAGCCAGACGGTGCTGGTGTTCGGGCAGATGAACGAGCCGCCCGGCGCGCGCCTGCGCGTGGGGCTGACCGCCCTCACGATGGCGGAATACTTCCGCGACGAGGAGGGGCAAGATGTACTGGTGTTCATTGATAACATCTTCCGCTTCGTGCAGGCAGGCGCGGAGGTGTCCGCGCTGCTGGGACGCATGCCCTCCGCAGTAGGCTATCAGCCGACCCTGGCGACCGAGATGGGCGCGCTGCAGGAGCGCATTACCTCCACACGGCGCGGCTCGATTACCTCCGTGCAGGCAATCTACGTGCCCGCTGACGACCCGACCGACCCTGCGC
>JAOAFW010000024.1 GCA_026416065.1 Fimbriimonadales bacterium | reverse complement strand
TTCAATCCCGCCCACGCCCCAGCCGAGGATGCCCAGCGCGTTAATCATCGTGGTGTGGCTGTCCGTGCCCACCAGCGAGTCGGGGAACGCCATCAGGTCGCCATTCGCCTGCTTGGTCTGCACCACCTTGCCCAGATACTCCAGGTTCACCTGATGCACGATGCCCGTGCCCGGCGGCACGACGCGGAATCCGTCGAACGCGCGTTGCGCCCAACGCAGCAGCATGTACCGCTCGCGGTTGCGCTCGAACTCCTTCTCTACATTCAGGAAAAACGCATACTGCGTGCCAAAGTAGTCCACCTGCACCGAGTGGTCAATCACTAAATCGGCGGGCACGACGGGGTTGATGCGCTGCGGGTCTTTGCCGCGCTCTTGCATGGCGTTGCGCATTGCGACGAGGTCTACCACGCAGGGCACGCCAGTGAAGTCTTGAAGCCCCACGCGGGCGGGCATCAGGGGGATTTCACGGGCTTCCGGCTGAGGTTGCCAGCTCGCAAGGGCGCGCAGCGTGGCTTCAGGCTCTTCCAGCAGCGTCGCGCCTTCGGGCGACTCCGCCACGCGCAACATATTCTCTAGCAATACACGAATGGAAAAAGGCAATCGGTCGATCCTGCCCAAACCGTGCTTCTCTGCGGCGGGCAAACTGTAGTAGATGTAGCTCTGTCCGTCCACCTGCAGCGTGGTTCGTGTGGTCATTGGTTGTCTCCTCCGCTGTAAGAGTGTACCTGAAGAGCGGTGTGAGTACAATTGGATGGATACCATGCTCGCCGCTGAATCGATTACGGCAGGCTACAATAGTACGCCGGTTGTGCGGGACGCTTCGTTGCAAATGGAGGCGGGGCAGGTGGTCGCCCTGCTGGGACCGAACGGCTCGGGCAAGACGACGGTGCTGCGTACGCTGGCGCGTACTCTCACGCCCTTTGCAGGCAGGCGGATGCTGGACAGCAAACCCTACGACACCTACGACCCGACCGAGTTCGCCCGCAGGGTCGCTTACGCCCCGCAGGAGACCCCCGCCGAGATGGGCTTTACCGTTGCCGAGCTGGTGATGATGGGACGCTACCCCCATCAGAAAGGCTTCTGGAGCGCGAGCCACGCCGACTGGGACGCCGTGCAGCAGGCGATGGAGCAGACTGAAATCGCCCAACTCGCCGAGCGCACCATCAGCCAGCTTAGTGGGGGTGAGCGGCAGCGTGTGAACCTCGCCCGCGCCCTCGCTCAGCAAGCGCGCTACCTGCTGCTGGATGAGCCCACCACCCACTTAGACCTGCACCATCAAACGCGCCTGATGCAGCGACTGCGTCAACACGCCCAAGAGCAAGGTGTTGGCGCGTTGCTGGTACTGCACGACCTGAACTTAGCCGCTCAGTACGCCGATTGGATTGCATTGATGGACAGGGGACGCATCCTGGCGCTGGGCACGCCTGACGAGGTGTTGCAGCCCGCGCTACTGGAACAGGTATACCACACGCCTGTACTACGCCAGACAAACCCGCTTACGGGAAGACCGCTGCTGTTCCCACTCAGCCGCGACACCGCGCCGGCTATTGCACCCAACGCGCCACACGCCTTCGTGATTGCAGGCGGCGGTTCAGGCGCGGAGCTGTACTACGCCCTGCTGTCAGCGGGCTGGCGCGTCAGTACGGGTGTGCTGAACCTGCTGGACACCGACGAAGAAATCGCCCGCGCGTTACATCTGGAGCATATCACCGAACAGCCCTTCTCGCCTATCTCTGACGAAGCCTATCGGCGTGCGCAGGCGGTCGTTGCAAACGCGCAGGCAGTGATTATCGCCGACGCGCCCTTCGGACATGGTAATCTACGCAACTTGGAACTTGCGCTCTGGGCGCAGGAGCAGGGGATTCCCGTCTTCGCGCTGGCAACTCGCCCCATTCACGAGCGCGACTTCACAGGGGGCAACGCAACGCGCCTGTGGGACGCTCTGAGCACAAACGGTATGCAGACTGCATCTCAGACGGAATCGCTCATCGCCCTGTTGGAGTCTAACGCGCTCGACGTCGGTACATCGCCCCGTGCGTCTTACGCGCTGCCACAATCATCTCAGGATACGGCGTATCCGTAATCGTCACGAAGCCGATGTTGTAGTTCTCGCCGTCGAACCAGCGTCCCGTGAGCGGCTGATCCATATACTGGAACCAGTGGCACCCAACGAACAGCGGGTGGTCTAACACGCTGTTCACATACTCCTCGTACATGCGGGCGCGCTCGCGCTGGTTCGCGGCGGCGACCAGCCCTGTGTGGAACATGCCTCTGTCCAGCGCGCCGAAATGGAACTCGCCGATTATCACGGGCTTGTCCAGCGGCATGAGGAAACTGTACGCGCTGTGGTTGAGTTTCGGCGCGTAGATGTTGAAGCTCAGCACATCGCACAGCTCTGCCGCCGCGGTTACGGCGTCCAGCGAGTACCACGCGAATCGGCAGCCGAGGTAGAGGTGGTTTGGCGCGAGTTCCCGCAGGATGTCGCGAATCGTCTGGAAATATTGGCGGGCGAAGGCGCGCACGAACTCGCTAAAGTCGCGCTGACGCTCGCGCGTGGCGGCAGGGGGTAGCTGCACGGGCGGTTTGAGCGCGTCCCAGCTGGGGTATTGTGCCCCCCAAGCCGCGTTCAGCCGCTGGATGCCGACGTATTTGGTGCGCAGCTGCTCCAGAAAGGCGCGCTTGGCGGGCGAGTCGTCGGCGTGCAGGCTCAGTGCGCCGTAGGCAAGCCCGTAGCGTCCGCCGTCCTCGCCCTGACCTGCCCAGCTCAGTTCGTTGTCCACAAAGAAGCCGAGGCACCACGGGTCGCCCTTCACGCGCTGCGCGACGGGTTCGATTCCCGCGCGGGCGTTCACGGCAAACTGTGGGTCATAGGGGTCATGCATTTTGCCCCAGTAGTCGCTGCCGCTGGGCACGCGCTTGTGGTCGCCCCACACGCCCGCTGTCGCGACATACGGCACGCGCCCGTTCCGATGCCAGTCCCACAGCGACCAGTTCGCAATCGTG
>JAOAFW010000346.1 GCA_026416065.1 Fimbriimonadales bacterium | reverse complement strand
GGCGGTCAAGCCCTCCAGCACATCGTCGCCCGTGAAGTTGGGGTCTTTGTCTTTCAGCAGCCCCGCCTTGCGGGCATACTGGTTAATCACGCGGGTCAGCGCAGTCTTGAAGCCCGACAGGTGCGTGCCGCCCTCCACCGTATGGATGTTGTTCGCATACGAGAGCAGTGTCTCCTGATAGCCCGTGTGGTACTGCAGGGCAACCTCCACTTCGGTCTCCTCGCGGGCGTTGCGGAAGTAGACTACCTTGTGGATAGGATCTTTCGTCTCGTTGAGTTCCTCCACCAGCTGTGCGATTCCCTTGCTGAACTTGAAGGTCTGCTTGGGCTTGTCGTTCAGCTCGTCGGTGAAAGTGAACGTCACGTTCGGGTTCAGGTACGCCAGTTCGCGCAGGCGTTTGATGAAGAAGTTGGGGTCGTAGCGGTAGTCGCCAAAGATTTCGCGGTCGGCTAAGAATCGAACCGTCGTGCCGCGCTTGTTGGTAGACTTGAGTTTTTTCAAGGGGGCGACGGGCACACCCCGCTCATACTTCTGGTAGTGCAGAGAGCTATCGCGTGCGATCGTGACCTCCAGCCACTCGGAGAGCGCGTTCACCACCGACACGCCCACGCCGTGCAACCCGCCCGACACGCGATAGCCCCCGCCGCCGAACTTGCCGCCCGCGTGCAGCGTGGTCATCACCACCTCCACGCCCGGGCGTCCCTCTTCAGGATGAATATCGACGGGGATACCGCGCCCGTTGTCAACCACCGACACGCTCTGGTCTTTGTGCAGAATCACATCGATATGGTCGCAGTGTCCCGCAAGGGCTTCGTCGACCGAGTTGTCCAGCACTTCAATAAAGAGGTGGTGTAATCCGCGCGCGCCCGTGTCGCCGATGTACATCGCCGGGCGTCGGCGCACCGCTTCCAAACCTTTGAGAACCGTGAGTTGCTCTGCGGTATACTCGCCCTCTACCGCGCTGCTGAGTCCGTTGGTTGCCTCTCCGATGATTTCCACGCCCTGCGTTTCGATCGGCTCCTGTACGGGCGTCTCCGGTTTGCCAGTTTTCCGCTTGACCGCCATAGATTTCGTATGCCTCCCTGCCACAAGATGGGCTGGATACACAATAAGTATACCTGACGAGGTAAACCAAACGCTTGTGCAGGATTTTTTGTTGGCAGAGCGAATCTCACCCGCGATGCGTTTCGAACCCAAGCGGCGAGAACTATACACGAAGATTGAACGCTGGCGCAGTTGGAGCGCGCTCAACGAAGAGGCGACCATCCAAGGGCTTGTGTTGCCCGTGCTGGAGACCTCCGGCTACAACACACGCAACCCCGAAGAGGTATTGCCGCAAGCACGCGACACTCAGGGCAACAAGCCCGACCTGATGCTGTATAAAACCTCGCCCCTTGAACAGGGCGTCGAGTGGTGCGTTATCGAGGCGAAAGCGCTGGGCAAGCCGCTGAACAACTTCGTGTCGCAGGTGGGGCAGTACCTGATTGCCTCCAACGCGCAGTGGTATGTGCTAACCGACGGCTACGAGTGGCGATTCTTCGACAAAAACCATCCCCAAAATAACTTCCACCGCATCACGATAACGCTGGACACACCCGGCGCGTTAGACGCCTTGAGCTGCCTGCTGGATAAGGCGCGCCCTGCCCCCGACCTTGACTGCGCCTTCCAAACGCTGATTGAGGCAAGGCTGCGCGAGGCGGCGAGGCAGGTGGAGTGGGAAAAACATTGCACCGCGTGGGAACTCACGGAACAGCTCGTCACCCCGCTGAGCAAAGCCGTCGCGGAAATGAGCAAGCAATCCGACCATGAGCAGTTCATAGGGCAGTGGATAGACCGATTCAAGGAGCACCTGCAGAGTCAGAATCCGCCCGTGTGGTGGGCAGAGGATAAAGAAACAGACGCCTTGCTCACCGCCACAGGTGTGGATGAGAAAGGCTCCAGAATCAGCCTACAACAACTCGCTGATGATGGTTTTCAGGTAAAGTTTTTCTACCCAGCGGCTCTATGGATTGGCGGAAGACCGATTACGCTAAACATAAAATCTTGGCTGGGCGTTCTGAGAGCAGTGATCGTAGAACTCGACTCGCGTGGCTGTTTACCCCCGCCTCCGTATCACCCATTCGGAAATAACTACAAACTCTATAGCGACACGACAACCTCGCTGCATAAGCCTGTAGAACTTCCGTCTCGTCATTTCACTAAGTTATATGCTAATAGTCAGGGGTTAGACGCCCCGCGTGCGGCGCGTGCGCTCCTCCAGCTGGTGAAAGACGCACAATGTCCTCAAATTACACCTTCGGATATTCAACTTGAGCTGCATCATTGGGGAAAATGAGTAACCAAACCCTCCTTGCCCTTGAAGCCACCAGCGCGGTAAGCGGCGTTGCGCTGGTTCGGGACGGCGCGCTGTTGGGCAGCGTGCGCCTTGCGCACGGGCTGAATCTGTCGGGCAACCTGCTGCACGCGACTGAGTGGCTACTGCAACGGCACGGTCTCGACCTGGCGCAGGTGGACGCGCTTGCGGTGGATGTGGGGCCAGGGGCGTTCACCGCGCTCAAAATCGGCGTGATGCTGGCGAAGACGTGGGCGCATGCGCTCAGCAAACCACTCATCGCGGTAAACGCTTTCGAAGCATGCGCTGTCGAGATGCCTGCCGATGTTCCCACACTGGTCGCGTTGCCCGCGCGACGCGATGCACTCTATCTGCAGTGGCTTACTCCACGCTTGGAAGCCCTGCCCGACGCGCTGTGCGAGCCTGCGTTCGTAGTTCAAGGCGCGTTGGGCGAATGGCTCGCGCAGCACACGCCCGACGCCGAGCCCTTCCAAGCCGTTGGCGCAGCGCATGCCCGCGCGTGGATTGAACCACACATGTCCGCACTCCACTGGATGCTCGTCGACTCGCCCTCGCCTGAAGGCGTGGCATACATCGGCTGGCGCAAGCTGCAATCGGGCGCAATCGTGCATCCGTTCAGCCTCACGCCGCTCTACATCCAGCCGCCGTCGATTCATGTCAAAGTGAAAGATTCTTGAGCCTTCGGTTGTCCGTTTTCTCCCACCTGAAGCGTGTTATTTTGTGGGCGTTCTGAAACGCCCAAATCGCTTGATGGAGGGAGAACGATGCAACGATGGTCGAAGCATACCATCTTTCGCGTGTGTGCGTTGGCGGTGTGTCTGATGGGTCTGGCTCGTGAGGTCTACGCTCAGAAGTTAACTTGGCTGGGCGCGCCGATGGGCGACTTTAGCGACAGTGAGGCGTATGCAATCTCCGATGATGGGCGCTACATCGTAGGTTCGTCCTCTCAGGCTGTAGCGCGTTGGGACTCCACAGGGCGACGCGAGCTGTTGGGGACTTTAGGCGGCGTTGGAGGCGGCGCGTTCGCCTGTTCTTCTAACGGCGAAGTGTTGGTGGGGGCAGCGAACAACGCGAGCGGCGTGCCGCGCGCTTTCCGCTGGCAGAACGGCGTGATGCAAGAGTTAGGTGGACTGCCGCCCACGCTGGTCTCCAGCTACGCAGAGGATGTTTCTGCGGACGGCAGCGTGGTTGTCGGCTACGCCTATCTGGACAACTTGCAACAAGCGGTTCGCTGGGCGAACGGTACGGCGACGCTTTTAGGGACTCTTGGAGGCAGTCTCAGTGTTGCGCGAATCGTCTCGGCGGATGGGCGCGTCATCATCGGGCACTCGCAGAACCCCAATCGCCAGCAACGAATGTTCCGCTGGGAGAACGGCGTGATGCAGGAGATTAGCGGTATCCCTGAATTCATCCACTACTACCCGAGCGGTGCAAACTCCGATTGCTCCGTGATTGTGGGGCAGATGGTGCGCCGAGACGATGCGTTCCGCGCGTTCCGCTGGCGGAGTGGCAGCTATCAAGTGTTAGGTATGCTCGCAGGCTACTCCAGTGCCGCCGCGCTGGGCGTCACGTCCAACGGTAGTATCGCGGTGGGCGAGATGATGAACTCGCAGGGATCCTTCGCCGCCGTTCTCTGGGATGCACAAGGACGCGCTTATAACCTCAACACCTTGTACGCGAATCTGCTGCAGGAGAACGACTACCTGTATGTAGCAACGGATATAACTCCTGATGGACGCTACATCGTTGGCTTCGGCTACAACAGCGCACTGAACCGTACTGACGGCTTCCTGCTGGACACAGTGCCAGAACCTACGACGCTGCTTATCTTAAGCGCAGGGCTGGCAGGTATCGCGGCAGCGAGACGCCGACGGCTCCAGTGATGGGTACTGTGTAGAGCCGAAAGCGCTTTGGGCAAGGGTCATCATCGTGAACACCAACGACGGGTGTAGGATGCATAGAGCAGAGCAGGCGCAGAAAATGGTGCCCGGGGCGGGATTCGA
>JAOAFW010000278.1 GCA_026416065.1 Fimbriimonadales bacterium | reverse complement strand
CCCCCGCTGGTTATCGCCACCGAGATGAGCAACCTCGGCATGCAGCGACGGTTGGAAGCGGAGGGCATTCAGCTGCAGCGTACCAAAGTCGGCGACCGCTATGTCGCCGAGGCGATGCGGGCGACGGGCGCGCTCATCGGCGGCGAGCAGTCAGGGCACATCATCTTCAGCGAACGCGCCACCACAGGCGATGGGCTGATTACCATGCTCGAAACGCTGGGGCTGTACCTGCATTACCAGAAGCCGTTCTCGGAGATTGCACATCCGTTTACGCCCTATCCGCAGAAACTCGTCACAATTCCCGTGCAGGACAAGCACGCTTGGCAGACGCATCCCGAAATCCAGGTGCAGATACGTGAAGCGGAGCAGTTGTTGGGCGTACGCGGGCGTATCAATATCCGCGCATCAGGCACAGAGAACGCAATCCGCGTGATGGTGGAAGCGGAGACGCTGGAAACGGTAGAGGAAGCCCTCGACCCCGTTGTAGAGACGATTCGGCGAACATTAGGATAGTGTAAGTGTAGCGTCAGCAGGAACGCCAACGCTACACCCTATGACTAAGCCAGCCCTTTCTCTTTCAAGTATTCACGATAGACCGCTACCGCCTGCGGCATCGTGCTGGTGAGCTGCATAATACCGCTCACGCGCCCCTTGGGCTGAATCTTGCGCTGTGTGAACGCCATCATCGCGTTCTCTTGACCGGTGTAGAGCTTGTGGAACAGGTCGGCAGTGAGCGTGAGCGCGGCTTCCTCCTCACCCTCGGGTTTCTCGGTGAGCATTTCCAGCTTGCCCCCGCGCGTATCAATCCAGAAGTCGATATCAGGTTGTTTGATGTGAATCGCGATGAGCATATCCAACTTCTGCCAGCCCTCGCGTATCACGTCGACATCCCGTAGCCGATTGATAAACTCCAGCACAAACGCCTTCGCTTGTTCTGCATCGCGATATGGGAACCCCATCGTTGTCTACCTCCGACTGAATAGTTAGACAGCGCTCGCTGAGTTCCTGCTATGACGCCCTCTCTTATCGAGGGATGTCGTCGGCGGGACACCGACGCTACGCGGAGCAATCTCGTAGCGTTGGCGTCCCGCCGACGAATTGCGCCACTTGAAACGCCGATTGGTATTAGACCCCTACAGCTTCGCGCACTGCGCCTGCCGCCGTCCACACCCGCTCGTGTTGCAGCACATACTCGGCGACCTGGCGGCGCAGCGCCATCGTGTTGGGTTCGGTGGTGCGGCGCATGTAGCGTTTGAGCGCAGTGAGCAGGATCTGCGCCATGTCGCCCTCGGCGAAGCTGTGGATGGCGCGGCGGGCGTGCGCCTCAATCGCATCCATCGCGTCGTAGGCGAATACGCGCGTCATTGCCAGCGGCAGTGTGATGTCGTAGCCCTTCTGCTGCAGCTTGCGCGTGCGCAGATACGCGCTCTCCATCGCGTAGAGCTGAATCAGGCAGTCCGCCAAGTGCCCCACAATCTCCTGCTTCTCCTCCAGCTCCGTGCCGACCTGCTCCGCTGCCATGCCTGCGACGGCAAGCACCGCCTTCTTCGCGTTCGCGATG
>JAOAFW010000219.1 GCA_026416065.1 Fimbriimonadales bacterium | reverse complement strand
GCTACCATGTGTCCGTAATTTCACCTCGCCCCCCTGAGGACCCCGAATACTGCTGCTTGGAGGGCGTCCATCTCTATCGGTATCCGATGTTGCCGCCCACGCATAGTGTCGGCAATTTCATCAAAGAAGCGCTCTACTGCTTGTGGCATACTCTTCGCCTCAGCAAGCGTGTGGAGCGTGAGCAAGGCTTCGATGTGTTCCATGTGGGCAACCCACTGGATATTTTCTGGTCAATCGGGCTGTACTACAAAGCGCGTGGCAAAAAGTTTGTGTACGAACATCGCGACCTGTGCCCCGAGCTCTACGAAGTGCGCTTCAAAAAACGCGGGCTATTCTATCACCTCCAGGTGCTGTTCGAGCGCTGGTCGTATCATCTTGCGGACATGATTATCGAGATGAACGAATCGTACCGTCAGAACGCTCTGGAGCGCGGCAGAGCCGACGCCGAGAAGATTGTAATCGTGCGCAGCGGTCCCCGTGCCTCCGAGTTTATGCCTGTTGAGCCTGACCCAAGCCTCAAGAAAGGTAAAAAGCATCTCGTCTGCTATCTGGGTATCATGGGTCCACAAGACGGCACGGATATCTTTGTCAAAGCGGCGCATCATATCGTGCATACGCGCGGTTATACCGATGCGCACTTCCTCGCCATCGGCTCTGGCGATTGCCTTGAGGAAGTGAAACAGCTAACGCAGGAGCTGAACCTTCAAGATTACATGACCTTCACGGGCTTTGTACGCGAGCGTGACCTGCTGCTGCGCTACCTCAGCACGGCGGATGTGGGTGTCGCCAGTGACCCCGACAATACCTACACTGCCCGTTCCACCATGAACAAGATTATCGAGTTTATGGCGGTGGGCGTGCCGATTGTCGCCACGCAGAGCATCGAGAATAAGTGGTCAGCGCAGGAAGCTTTGGTCTCGCCCCCCAACGACAGCCCGGAAGCATTTGGCGACACGATTTTGGAACTCCTCCTTGATGAGGAACGCCGCCGCTTTATGAGCCAGTATGGACGCCAGCGGTTCATGGATTGCCTCAGCTGGGAACGCAGCGAGCAGGTATTGCTCACTGCGTACGATCGCTTGTTCAGCGGTCAGTCGCCTAACGCACCATGCGGGAAATAGATGTGCTTGCAAACCGCCAAAAAATGTGCTATAATAAGTCATCTTTACCAACGGAGGTGTGATGACCATGCGAAAGGCGATCCTTTTCGGCATCGTCAGCGCGTTCGCGCTGACCAGCGTTGCGACGGCACAGACCCCTGTGCAAAAACTTATTCAGACCGGCAAAATGTCCTTCCGACTGAACGATTCGCCATACTACATTCGCGTTGGACTTCAGTGCAATATCTCTGCATTTAGCGGCGGACTCGGCAACCAAAACCCTGTCTGCGTGCAGCTGCAAGACTTGAACAACGATGGCGTTGCTCTGGACTTCCAGCTTACCATAGGTCAGATGGTAAACACCATCCAGTCGAATGAACTTGTGACTTTCATCGGCACGCCTGTCGGTACAAACCAGGTGCGCTGGCAGGGGCAGAGAGTTTTCAATCCTCCCCACTGCACCTTTATCGCAGGTGGTGTTCAGCAGTGGTTCAAGGTGACCCGCGTCTACGGCGACTTCACGATGCAGATTACCGAACTGTCGAGCTGTCAGAGTGACCCCCTTAGCTGTCTTTGTGGGGTAGATCTCGCGCTGGCGGCTCAGGTTGTCGATCCCCCAGATGAGAACCTCAACTTTATTGGGTTCGACGGGCTACTGATGCAAGCGGGCAATTGTGACACGGGTGGTCCTGTGCCCACTTGCGCGCGTGCGTACACGATCCGTGCCGTCGGCTATAGCGGCGGGCTGCGCTCAAGTGGTGATGCGAACGGCGATTGCACCATCGACGATGCCGACCTGCTGATTGTATTATTCAACTTCGGCAGCAGCGGGCAAGGCGATATCAACGCCGACGGCGTAGTGGACGACGCGGACCTGCTCATCGTGTTGTTCAACTTCGGCGCAAGCTGCAGCAGCTAACCGACACGCGAGATTTCTCACTTTGATGCTCGGAATGACGGCTATAGTGCCGTCCATCTTCCTTTGTTATTTCGAGCAAGGTGAGAAATCTCGCAACATCCCATTCCTTTGGAGCAATTGGGAACTTTTTGTAGCAGGAATCTTGACTAAGGGGTAGAATCCCAAACCTTACGAGGAGGTAACCGAACGATGCGGTATCGTGGATTCACATTGATCGAGCTTCTGGTCGTTATCGCGATTATCGCCATTTTAGCGGCGATACTGTTCCCTGTGTTCGCGCAAGCGCGCGAGAAGGCACGTCAGACCCAGTGCGTTAACAACATGAAGCAGGCGGGACTGGGCGTTTTCCAGTACATCCAGGACTACGACGAGACCTACCCTATGAGCGTTTATCGTGCGCGGGTGAACAATCAAGACTGCGCCTATACGATGCTCGCCGCAATTGAACCGTATGTGAAGAATAAGGACATTTATGAATGTCCTTCTCGGCGCCGCGAAATGGATCTGGATGCGTTCTGGCGCAGTCTGTTGGGCATTCCCGAATGCGGACAGTTCCGCTGGCTGAGTTATGTGGCGAACTTCGCTCTCTTTGAGGATGGTCCCAACAATACCATCACTGGCGCCACGAACCAGCCACCCGTCAAACTGGCGGAGCTGGAATATGTCGCAGAGACGGCAGCGTATCTGGATGGTCAGCTCACGGTTCAGGGCGGCACTGGGAACTGCGCACTGTTCAACTCGCCTGTGGAAGGACGCCACAACGAGACCGCCTCGGTCGCCTATGCTGACGGACACGCGAAAACAATCAAGGTAACCCAGGCGAACCAGACCTGTATCAACATCAGCAACAAGCAGTTCCGTCTGTGGTGTGCCCAGATGGCGCCGTTCAACCGCACCTGCGGCAACCAGAACCGCAAAGTTTGCGACACAGCGGCGAATATCCCTGGCTCGCGCGACCTGTGGGGCATCCCCTCGGATGACCAGTTCTCAGGCACGCTGGGACGCTGCGTGAAGTCTCTCCGATAAAGCGGAGGCGTGTTCCAGAGCGTCCCTTTTCTGGCGGGGGATCCGCGCTTGAAAGGGGACGCTCTTTTCGTATGCGCACCACTTATCAGAATCTGAAGGAAATAGCGCTTGCTTTCGGAGCGCGCCCCGCGACGAGTGAAGCGGAGGCGCGCTTACGCGCTTATCTCCACCGTCGCCTTCAGGAAAGTGGGCTGACCGTGTTTGAGCAGCCATTTCAGAGTGTCCCCTCGCTCACCCCTGCATGGCTGACCGTCTCTATCCTGTTCATCCTATCAGCAGCGTTGGCTTGGCTCAGCGCGTTTTGGGCGTGGCTTATTGGGAGCGCGATGAGCCTTCTTGGGATGGCGATGTTCTGGGGGCTGGTCAGCGGTCGGTGGGATGTGATGCGTCTTTTCCCTCAGCATGCAAGCGCAAACTTGATTGCTGTTGCCCCTGCGCAGGCGCAACCCCGTCGGCGCGTTGTGGTGATGGCACATATCGATAGTCAGCGTGCGGCGTTGATGTGGCATCCCAAGCATGTGCGTGCCTTCGGACGCAACTTTCAACTCCAGGCGGGGTTGCTCCTGATACACACATTGCTTGCGGTTTTACTTGCGCTTGCCCCCCTGCTTGGCTGGTCCTGGGTCATCCCGTGGGCGCGGGGCGTGATGACATTGGGTGGGCTGGTCGCATCGTATGGCGCGGGTCTCCTTATCCACCGTGAGCGGTTCTTGCCGTGGGTAGAGGGCACAAACGACAACGGTTCCGGAACTGTCGCGCTGCTCACGCTGATGGAACAACTGGGGCAGAGCCCGCTCCCAGACACAGAAGTCTGGGGCGTGTTCACGGGATGTGAAGAAGTCGGAAGACCCAACGGCGCATTCGCTTTTGAGCGCGAGTACGGTTTCCAGTTGCGCGACGCGGAGTTCCTCATTATCGACCATATTGGGTTGGGTGAACCCCGCTATCTGGTAGCAGAGGCGATGATGCCCCGTGCTCTCGCTCATCCCGACATGGTTCACGCGATGGAATGCCTCGCACGCGCCCATCCCGAATGGAATCTCAAGCCCAGTGCGGTACCTCACGGCGCGTACACTGACGCACTACCATTTTATCTGGGCAGATACAAGGCAATCGCGATGTGGTGTGAGCAGGAGCCGGGCATCCCCCCAAACTGGCACTGGATTACAGATACGCTTGAAAATATATCCGAGAGCGACCTCGAACGAGCGACTCAAGTGATCGTGGCGTTCGTGCGGGGCGAATAAGTGCTAATCACGAAACAGTGTGCAATCAGGACGAGTCGCAAGGTGCGACGACATCCCCTGTTCAGAACACGACAGCGAGGACACCATTGTACCTTGCTTCATGATTCCCGTTGAAAATACTCAAACTCTTCGCAATTCGGATATCCTTTTTTCCCGCTCGCCCCCATCCCCTCCCCTGCAAGCGGGAGAGGGGATGGGGCAACAGTGCGCCACTAAATCGCTGCGCCTTCAGTGTAGGTGCCATACACCTCTTTGAGCGCGTTGACCATCTCGCCGAGTGTCGCGTAGGCTTTGATGGCGTTCAGGATGGGCACCATCAGGTTCTCCTCGCGCCGTGCAGCGGCGACGAGGTCTTTCAGTGCTTGGGCGACGGCTCGGTTGTCGCGGCGGCGGCGCAATTCAGCGAGGCGTTTGACCTGCTTCTCGTGCGCCTCATGTTCAATCTTCAGAATGCGGAAGGGGATTGGCTCCTCGCCCATCTGGTACTCGTTGATGCCCACCCAGACGAAATCGCGCTCTTCCACACGCTGCTGGAATCGGTACGCAGCGTCGGCGATTTCTTGCTGGAAGAAACCGCTCTTAATAGCCGGGATAACGCCGCCCTCTTCCTCGATGCGGCGGAAGTATTCGCGCGCGCCCTCCTCCATCTTGTCGGTCATCCACTCCCCGAAGTACGACCCGCCGAGCGGATCCACCGTGTTCGTCACGCCCGACTCGTGCGCAATCACCTGCTGCGTCCGCAGCGAGAGCAACACGGCTTCCTCCGTCGGGAGCGCCCATGCCTCATCGAACGAGTTCACATGGAGCGACTGCGTGCCGCCCAGCGCTGCCGCTAACGCTTCAATCGTGGAGCGAATCAGGTTCACATACGGCTGCTGCATCGTGAGCGAGACGCCCGCGGTCTGCGTGTGGAATCGGAGCCACCAGGAGCGCGGGTTCCGTGCGCCGAAGGTCTCACGCATCTCACGCGCCCAGATGCGCCGCGCCGCGCGGTACTTGCCTATCTCCTCAAAAAAGTCGATGTGCGCGTTGAAGAAGAACGAGAACTTCGGCGCGAAGTCGTCGATGTGCAGCCCGCGGTCTAAGCACCAGCGCACATACTCAAACCCGTCGGAGAG
>JAOAFW010000158.1 GCA_026416065.1 Fimbriimonadales bacterium | reverse complement strand
GCATTGTATTCCTCCTTGACTATTTCTATAGCTTGGACAGGAGTGTCCAAGCCCATGTTTTTGGGTACGGATAAGACCATCAGTACCACGATGTTAGCGCGTTTTCTGCCATGCAAGGCGAACGATACTTGCCACGCGCGGCAGTTCGATGTTGATGAGTGGCTGGTCGTCCATGCTACGCTCGCGAATGCGCCAGTCGTAGTTGAAGCGCAGCGGCAGACTATACAGCACCATCGCCTCATCCTTAGCGATAATCGCGCCGTTGACGGTCAGTCCGCGCCCATCGGTGGCGAGGTTGCCGCCGCCGACAAAGTTCGTGAACATAATGGCGTCGATGCGCGAGATACCGCGTTCATCGGCATCGATTGTTCCATCCTGATTGATGTCTATCTGCTGTGAGAGCCTTTCAATCTCGGTTTGCCCGGCATCACCGAAGGCAGACTGGTAGCGCATGCGCCCTGTGCTGTCGATCTGGCGTGCGTCGAACGGTGGGATCCAGTTGCCGTTCTCGTCATAGCGTCCTTTGGTGAACGGCGGGGTCATGTAGCGCAGCGGATAGGGGTCGCCGAATTGACGGGTGTTGCCCATCATGATACTGCCGCGCGCCGCCAGTCCCAGCGCATCTTTGCGCTCATTCGTGTTGATAATCGTGTTCAACACGTTTCCACGGAAGTCGGGCGGGTCTTTGTAAACAATGTCGCCCACGATATGTACATTCCGCCCGGCGTAAATTGTGCCCTGCCCCTCTACGAAGCCCCGAATCACCACGTCTTGCGTAATCGTAATCGGTCCGTGAATACGGATCGGACGGTTCTGGTAGCCAATGAGCGCCACGCTGCCATTAATTACCCCGTTCGTATCAAGGCGCACGTAGCGGTTCTGCTGTGGGTTCCAGACCTCGATATAGGCGGGCTGATTGTAGTTCGGATTGGGCAAGCCATCAGAGTAGGTCGCTTTCGGGTTGCGCCATGTTTGTGAGAGCTGAATGTAGTGGTTCAGGTCGTTCAGGTCGGGCAGCACGAGTTCGCTGGTAGGGCGTGTATCCAGGGTCTGATTGCTGAAGTTGCGCGTGCCACTCACATCTGCCAGTACTGCGCCAAACGGCGAACCGTTCACCATCTGCCCCTGCGCGTTATATAAGTAATCACGCCAGAGATTGAAGGTACTGCTACCGAATGCGCCATGTAGTACACTATTATACGCTTGACGCATCCATGGGTTTGTCAGCTGGCGCGAGGTGTAGTCGGTATTGTTCCACTGGCGGGGCGTCTGATTACCGCCCGGCAAAATGATTCGCCCCTCCGCGCGCGGACTGAGCTTCTCGTTGGGCGACGCCATAATTGTCCCGTTAAATATAGGCGGTCCGCCCGAGCCATAGCGAAACTCGAAATCGCCATTAGAACGCGAGTCGCCATTCATCACCAGCTGTTCATTGCTGAAACCGTACATCCAGCCGTAGTTGTTCACAAAGTAGGCATAGTCAAACACCGCCGAGCGAGTGAGCGCGAGGTCAAAGGTCTGGTCAATCACCTGTCGAGGTTCGTTCGCGTCCAGCAGTCCGTTGCCGTTGAAGTCGACCCAGCCGACGGAGCGCACGGTGATTCGGCGCGTGTAGCTATCGGGCTGCGTGTAGCCGATTACCGAAGCCGTGTAGTTGCCCACACCGGTGAAAACGCCTGTGCGCACCCAACGCGGATTGTTGGGGCTAGCACCTGTCAGGGCGCTATGAATCGACTCGAAGCGCTGTGCAATTTTGAACTGTCGCCATAAATCCTGCGTGATGGCATTCAGCCCGCCTTCGGCGAGGTTATGCGTCGACACCTCGCGAGCACGCGCCGCCGCCATGCGCAGGTCTTGGGTCGCAATCTCCAGGTAGGCGACTCCTGTTATCGTCGCCAGACCACCCATAATCAAAGTGGTCACCATGGTGCTTCCGCGTGTACGACGCTGTTTGCGTATTGTCATTGCCTACCTCCGCTCAGTTCTGTGCCGTGTTGCGCAGTAAAACGGTTTCCTCATACCACACGCACTGTGTGCTGGTGTTATGCCCTGATTGTGCTCTCAGACGGATGTGTAGTGCGGTGACGCCCGGTGCAATCTGCTGCACTACGAACGGCGCGTAGCTGGCGCCTTGAGGCGTTGTGTTCAATATGTTGGAGAGCAGCACGCGCGTCTGCCCGTTCTGCGTGAGCGTTAGTTGCCCCGTGCTGAAGTTCACCTGGAGTGAGACTGGATTCGCAGTATCAGGCTGAGTCGGGGTCCTGAAACGCCCGTTGGCGTCGCGCTGGGGCAGGATAATTACAGCGTTGTTTCCGCTCACTGATACGGACATCGCTTGCTGTACAATCTCGCGTATTTCCCGCAGGGCGTTGTAAGTCGTGCGTTGCGCGGTGTTCTGGGCAAGCGTGCGTTCATAGTTGCGCAATACACTCACTTGGGCGCTAACCAACAGCGTTACCACCATTATGGATAACGCGCTTGCTATCACAACTTCCAGCATCATCGAGCCGCGTACGCGGCGTATCCTACCCCGTATCATTTGCGTCCTCCCCGATTGTGGCTTGGACAGTCGCGTCCAAGCACAGGTGTTTCTCCCACGGACGAGGCTGCCCACGCTGCTGTGGCTTGGACAGTCCTGCCTGTGCTAATTGAGGCTGGCGACAGTGGTTGCAAATTGCACCTGATGCCAGCGACTGGTGCGTGGTTCTTGCCAGCGCACCGTGACAATAATTGTTTTCAAACCTATTGGGATGTCGTTATTGGTGGTCAGATTGACCACCTCGACGGTACCGGAGCCGTTGTGCAGCTCGTTTGTCAGGTTCAGCGTTCCACCACCCGGCAGCGGTAAAGTGGTAAAACGCACTCGGAATTGGTTCGCGTTGTTCTGCTCAATCGTTTGCCCAATCCCGGCGGCAAGCAAGCCATTCGCGGTAATCTGCAGAAAATCGAGGGTACGTACCCGCTCCAGAGCCGTCTGTGCCACATTCGTGGCAAAGGTGAATTGATGCGCCTGACGCTGCATGCGCGCTGTCATCGGCGAGAGCGCAGCGATGCTCAGCGTCAGCAGCGTTACAATGAACACCGCTATCAAAATCTCTGTGAACGCCGATCCCCGTACCCTTCGCATGCTTAGTCCCCTGTCCAATCGATAGAGTGATTGGGCAGCCCTGTAGGACATGTCGGTGGCGTCCCAATCGCGTTTACGCTGTAGGCAGCGCCGCCCCCCGCAGGACAGAACGGCTCTGCTTGCAAATAAGTTGGCACTAAGTCGTTCATGCTAATCGCTGTGCCGTTGGGCGAGCGTGTCGTCAGTGCATACGTCTCTTTTGCCTGATGAATCCGGCGCAGGTTCGCCACACAGGTGCGGGTCTGCGCTCGCGCACGCGCGTTCATCCAGCTGGGCAACGCCAGCGTGACCAACACCGCGATGATGAACACTACGACCATAATCTCAACGAGCGTGAACCCCCGTCTCTTTGCGACCAGCTTTCGCATGATGGCTCCTTTGAGCGCAGCGCGCCCATGCAGAAGTTTCCACAAGGGTGGGGGGAATCTCCCTGTTAAACGGCTCAGTTTCGGGGGTAGAATTGCGCTATGCGCTACACAGAACAGCTCTGGCAATCGATCACGCCGATCTACGATGCGATTTTGCGCCATCCTTTCCTCAAAGGGCTGACTGACGGAAGCCTGACGGAGGAGGCGTTCAAGTTTTATGTGGTTCAGGATGCGCACTATTTACGCTACTACGCGCAGTGTTTGAGCCTCGCTGCGGCGAAAGCCCCCAGCGACGACTGGCTGGTGGTCTTCAACGACCACGCGAAGACGGCGATTCTGGTGGAACGGTCGCTGCACGAGGGCTTTTTTGAAGAGTTCGGACTGACGCCCGAGCAGGTCTATGCAACCCCGATGGCGCCGACCTGCGTGGCGTACACCCACTACCTGCTGGCGGTGTGCTACGCGCGTCCCTTCCACGAGATTCTCGGCGCGATTCTGCCCTGCTACTGGATTTACTGGGAGGTTGGCAAGGAGTTAGAAAAGCAAGGTTCACCCAATCCGCTGTATCAGCGATGGATTGACACCTACGCCTCGGAGCAGTTCGGTGGTGTCGTGCGCGAAGTGCTGGCGATGACCGACGCCACCGCGGAGACGCTCACTGACGCGCAGCGCGCCGCGCTGCAACGCCACTTCATGATGACCAGCCGCTACGAGTGGATGTTCTGGGATATGGGCTACCGGCAGGAGCAGTGGGTGGTGTAAAAGCAGGATAGCGGGGCACAGAGCGCGAATCCTAAAAACCCAGGAGGAAACTCTATGCGATTCGTGCGCGCAGTTCTGGGATGGATGTGCGTCCTTGTTGCTTTCCAAAGCGGCTGGACGCAGGCTAACGCAGAAGCGCAACCTTTGCCGAGCCTCGACCCGCAGCAGATTAAGACACCTTTTGTGCCTGGTGAACTGATTGTGGGGCTGGAGCCGGGCGTGAATGCGCTGCCGATGCTGGTGATGGAGATGGTCGGCGGGGTCGCAGCGCAGATCCCTGCCATCGATGCTTACCTTGTGAAACTCGCGCCCGAAATATCGATGCCGAGCGCGGGCGAGTTCCTTCGCGCGATACCCGGTGTGCGCTATGTGGAGCCGAATTACAAGGTATTTGCCTTCGCTACACCGAACGACCCCAGCTTCGGGCAGCAATATGGACTGAACCGGATTCAGGCGCACTTAGCGTGGGATCTGTGGCTGCCCCAGCGCACCGTCTACATCGCGATTATCGACAGCGGTATCGATTACAACCACCCCGACCTGGCGAACAAGATTCGCCGCCACAGCAACGGCGCGATTTACGGTTACGACGCTTTCAATGTGCTGGGCTGGTCGCAGGACTTTATGGATTATGCAGGACACGGAACGCACTGCGCCGGGATTGCTGCGGCGGAAATCAATAACGGGATTGGAGTCGCGGGTGTGGCGGCGTGGAATCCCGCTGTTGCCAACTCGCACAGCTACGTCCAACTGATGCCCGTGAAAGTGTTAGATGAAGAGACGTCCGGAACTGTCTCCACCATTGCGAACGGCATCAGCTGGGCTGCCAGCAACGGCGCCCATATTCTCAGCATGAGTCTGGGCACCCTGGACTTTTCGACGGCAATCTCCGACGCGGTTAACTACGCCGCTTCTATGGGCTGTGTCCTGGTTGCTGCCGCGGGCAACTTCGCCTCGAGTGCCCCTGCCTATCCCGCTCATCATTCGCAGTGCATCGCGGTTGCGGCGACCGACGCTAACGACCAGCTCACCAGCTGGTCACAGTACGGTCACTGGATTGATATCGCCGCGCCGGGACAAGCAATCCTCTCCACTCTGCCTGGCGGTGGCTATGAGAGCTGGAGCGGCACCTCGATGGCGTGTCCCTATGTATCCGGCGCGGCAGCGATACTCTGGTCGTATAACCCCTATCTGACCAGTCAGCAGGTGCGCGATGCGCTGGAGACTAATGTGGATCCTTACACTCCCTATGATGGGCGCACCATCGGCAACGGCAAGGGACGTCTGAATGTCTATCGTGCGCTGCTGGGCATCGGCGCGGGTTCGCCGCCCAGCCTGAGCAGTCTAAGCCTTAGCCCGACGACTGTACTAAGCGGCAATACCAGCACGGGAACTGTGACGCTTACGGGACCCGCACCGTCAGGGGGCTTTGTCGTAAACCTGAGTAGCAGCAATACCGCGGCGGCGACGGTCCCCAGTAGCGTCACCGTACCAGCAGGCTCGATGACCACCAATTTCACTGTGTCTGCGCAGTCCGTTTCCGTTGTTACCAGCGTCACGATCACCGCCTCGGCAGGCAGCGTCTCCCGCCAGGCGACTTTGACAGTGAATCCCGCTTCCACAAGCGTCACGCTGGACTCGCTGACCATTCAGCCGACCTCTGTAATAGGAGGCAGAACAGCGACGGGGACAGTGCGTCTGACTGCGCCCGCGCCTGCAGGAGGTGCAGTGGTGCAGTTGCGCAGCAGTTCGACGCGGGCGAGCGTACCCAGCAGCGTCACGGTACCGGCTGGCGCAACCAGTGCAAACTTCACGATTACGACTCGCAGCGCACGCACTATCACCACCGTTACCATCACGGCGACCTATAACGGTGTCTCACGCTCAGCGCAACTCACAATAGGGTACTAAGGCGTGCCCCAAACCTTCTCGAGGGCAGTGTCCACATGCAGGGCGCGTTCGCGTAGTTCGAGCGCGCCCCACTTCAGAAAAACCCTCTCACTGGCGATGATTCGGTCGGCGCGCGATTTCCACAGGATTCGCCCCGCCTCTAACCGCGCGTCGTTCGTTTTGGAGGCGGCGACGACGTTGCCCCATGCTTCCACCTCGCGCGTATCGGCGTTGGCGCGGGCGTAGGGAGCGCGGAACTCCAGCACCGGCTTGCCCTCGCGATAAAGCCAGCCCTTGACCTGAACCAGCACCCCCTGCGCCTTTTCGCTTTGCGTTTCCGCCTGCAGCGACTGCGCCTCCAGCTTCCAGAGGGTGCGTCCCTGCTCGTCTTGCTGCTCTAATGTAGGCTTCACAATCTCGTAGCGTGCGTCGGGCAGACTAACGGATGCGCCGTTGCGCGGGGGTTCAGGAGGCGGTGTGGAGGCTTCACGAGCGGGTTGGCAGGCAGAAAAAAAGAGGGCGGAGAAGCCGGCGACAAAACCGTACCAGAAAACATCGCGTCGAACGGTCTTCAAGATTCCTCGCTGCGCTCGGAATGACATACGAATGTGTGCAGAACGGCTTCTGTCATTCCGAGCGCAGCGAGGAACCTGACGGTTCGAGAGAAACGCCTTCCCCGTTCCTTCCTCGCCTGCAACGCCATCGGCAGCGGTTTGCCCCGGTGCCTCCCGCGCAGTTGTCCACACGCGGCGTCGATGTCGTG
>JAOAFW010000152.1 GCA_026416065.1 Fimbriimonadales bacterium | reverse complement strand
TGTTGGCGCTCGGCGCGCCCGAACCCATCCCCGCCGACTGCTGGGACGCCTGGCGACGCCCCCATGTAAAGTATAAAGAGTACGAGCTGCTGCTCGGCGGACCGCTGTTTATCCATCAGATGAGCCACGCCTATATCGATTTCAACGGCAGGCGCGACCGACTGGGCTACAACTACTGGGTCTCCTCGCGCAATGCGACACTGGCACAACGGGCATTTTGCATCGAACACAGCACCCGCTACAAAACCTACGAAGCCGATGTGTGGGGGTTGACCGCCTGCGACGGACCCGACGGCTATCGGGCGTATGGCGCGCCCGGCTGGGTCGACCACGACGGCACGGTTGCCCCCACCGCCTCCATTACCTCGGTTATCTTTACACCCAACGAGAGCCTGCGTGCGATTAAGACCATCTACGACCGCTATCACACGAAACTTTGGGGACGGTATGGCTTTGGCAATGCTTTTAATGTGGAGCGCGACTGGTGGGACAAGGAGGTTATCGGGATTGATCTGGGGATGATGCTCCTTGCACTGGAGAACCACCAGAATCGCGGCTATGTGTGGGAAGTGTGCGCGAAGATACCTGCCATCCAGCGCGGGTTGCAGGCGGCGGGCTTCCGCGAGACGGGCGAGCCGCAAGGAGATGCGCCCTTGAAGCGATCCAGCCGCTGAAGGATTACCTCTCTATCGGCAGCCCCTTTGCGCTCCATTCGACCCAGGAGCCGTCGTAGGTTTGAACCTCGACGCCCAGCAGGTAGCGCAGGGTAAACCACAACTGGCTCGCCTCACGCCCCGAATTGCAGTAAGTCACCAGCGGACGCCCGGTATCCACGCCGAGCTGCTTGAGCTTCTCACGAATCTCCTCAGGGCTGCGCCAGACACTCACATTCCCTTCCGTGCGCAGCATTTCGCGCAGGAAGAGATTCTGCGCCATCGGGATATGCCCCGCCTGATACTGCTGGGGCGAACGCGCGTCCAGCAGTTGCACCGGCTCCGGTGAATTCAGATATTTCTGCAACCAGTCCAGCGTGCGAAAGATTTCGGGATTTGGCTGCGCCGTCAGAGTTTGCGGCTCCAGCGTGGGGATTTTGTTCGTGAGGGGGCGGTTCTCGGCTTTCCACTTTTCGAACCCGCCGTTCAACACGCCGACGCGCGTATGCCCAAGCGCAATCAGCGCGAGGGCAGTGTAAGTCGCAGCGGAAAAGGCATCCTCTGCGCTGGAGTAGACCACGACCTCGTTGTTTGCACCAATCCCCATCGCGCTGAAAATCTCGGCGAGGCGTTCCGGCGACAGCAGATGCCCCGGAATACCCCCGCGACTAACGCGCAAGGTCTCCGTGTTCAGGAAGATTGCGTTCGGGAGATGTTCCTGCAAGTATGCCGCCAAGACGCCCCGTGCGTCGATGATTCGGATATTTGGGTCGCTCAATCGACTGGCGAGCCACTCCGTGCTGACCAGCTGCGGTTTCTCAAGACGCGCCTGAGCCAAGCCAAACGCGAACGACACTGTCATCAATAGCCCGATTGCGATTGCGCGCATGTGCATAGCGGCTACTCTCCAACATGGATTGTACCGAAAATGATTGCCATCCGCCTATCTCCCGCTTCGCGAAGGCTCGAGGGGTATACTACCAGCGCTATGCCCTTTGGGGGACAGGAGGTACCCAAAATGCCCAGATTGCAGATTGACTTTCAGGACGGTTTCTCAGGGGAAACGGTTGAGATTGTGTTGGACAATCAGCCCCTCGCCCGCTATGAGGATGTGCGCACGGACCTGCGGATTAACCTCGCCCTGCGCTATGAAGCGGAGCTGCCTTCTGGGGAACACACCGTGCAAGTTCGGATTCCCCAGCATGCGCTGGCAATCTCGATCCGTTTGACCCTTGAAACGGATCTCTATGTCGGTGTGGCACTGCGCAACGGCGCGATTGTATATGATGTTCGTACAGAGCCTTTTATTTATATGTAGTATAGTTTTAGGCTTTCTTGATTTAAGACTTGAATTTTCGTGTTTATATCGGGTATAATATGGAAACTGATTCTGCTCGTACTCAGGGGGATCAGAATCTAATCCAACGAAGGAGGTAACACCATGAGGTTACAAGACCCTGCTGTAGCAGACGGCGCGGGTGTCTCCGAGTATGAATGGAGCGTTGAGGAGACCGCGCAAGCGTTGATAGCTGCCCCCATGGAGGCAGTAGAGAAGGTCGAACCCGCTCTGGAGGAAGAAGCGATTACGCCCGAACTTACTGAAGCACTGCCCCGTCCCCCTGCAGTACCCCGTCCCGTAGTCCCAAGGCTCCCTCTCAAACGCCGAACGGTAAGCGGTCGTTATCGTGGACGCAACGGTACTTGGGAGCTGGAGTTGCGCATCGATGTTGACGGGCGACGCCCCCTTAACCGCGTGAGTGGTGATTTCTACTCGATTTCAGGTGGAACGGTGAGCTATTTCGGCTCGTTCATCGTGGATTCCCCCGTCTTGAGCTTCACAACCAACACAGTGAAGATCAAGGGAGTCGCGCGAACTACCTGGACGACCCCGTTCAATCATATATGGATTACCATTCCGCGCGTGCTGATTCTGCACCCGCCTGCAGACGCCACGATTCTTTTCGGCACGAGCGCAGGACAGCAAGGTGCGACCTATGTCTGCCGGCACGAGTCGGGCTATTTCCGGAGCGTGCAGCTGGAGATGGATTGTGTGCAGGACGTCGCCCCGTTTGATTCGTATAACACAGGCTCGCTGCCGTCGGGTGGCGCGGCACGGACGCTGACCGTGTCAGGCGCGTTCCAGGAGGCGGGCATCGACGTGCAGATGGCGGGCGCGCCGAATGTCATCCCCGTCAGCGAGGCGGGCCCCAATCTGCAGTGGAGCGACGCTGAACTGCACGCCTCGATGGAGCGCCATTTCAGCCTTTGGCGCGACGCACCGCAGTGGAAGGTCTGGCTGCTCGCCGCCTATGAGCATGAACTCGGACCTGGTTTGTATGGCATTATGTTCGACCAGCGGGGCAAACAGCGACAAGGCTGCGCCGTGTTCCACCGGGGTATCGGCGGTAATACAGCGGAGCGGAAACGACTGCAACTCTACACCTATGTGCATGAGTTGGGGCACTGCTTCAACCTGCTCCATTCGTGGCAGAAGCAGTACGCCACACCCCCTGCGCCGAACCGACCAGCGTCGCTGTCGTGGATGAACTATCCGTGGTATTTCCCGGGCGGACCCGCCGCCTTCTGGGGCGCGTTCCCCTTCCAGTTCGACGACTTGGAAGTCATCCATCTGCGCCACGCCTTCCGCGACGATGTGATCCCGGGCGGTAAGGACTTCACTAAGGGCGCAGCGCTCACCGACGGTACTGTGTTCGACGCGCCGCTCATCGACCAGACCAGTCTCAAACTCGAGCTGGAAGCGAAAAAGTCGTTTGCCTACGGTGAACCCGTCGTGGTAGAGATTAAACTCTACACAATGAGCCTGTGGGAACAGGAGGCGAATGTGCGCCTGCACCCGAACGCGGGCTACGTGCAGATTGCAATTCACAAGCCGAACGGTGAGATTGTGACCTTTGAGCCGCTCATAGAACACTGCGCTGCACCCGAGACGCGCGTGCTGGACGAACAGTTCCCCTCGGCTTACGAAAGCGCGTATATCGGCTTCGGCAAAGACGGGCTTTACTTTGACCAGGTCGGGCGCTATCAGCTGCGTGCGCTCTACCATGCACCCGACGGTTCCACCATCCTGTCGAATATCCTGAATCTGTTCGTGCGTGCACCACTGAATGAGACCGACCAGATTATCGCCGAGATGTTGCTCGATGAGCAGGTCGGAACGCTGTTTGCGTTGCTCGGCTCCGATTCGGAGACGTTGCGGCGCGGCAACGCTGTGCTGGACACGCTCATTAACGAGTATCCGAGCCACCCCCTGACGCTCTACGCACGGTTGGCAAAAGGCGTCAACGCCGCGCGTGAGTTCAAAATCGTGACGCCCGATAGCCACGTCGCGATTCGCGCCGCGCAGCCTGAAGAGAGCGTCAAGTTGCTGCAACCCGTCGTCGATACCAGCGAGAAAGACCCCATGCGCGGGCTGGACAACATCTCGCTGGGTATGACGATGATGACCTTAGCGCATGCTCAGAAAGCGATGGGCAACACACGCGAGGCGAAAGCCACAGCGAAGCGGATGGAGTCGCTGTTTGAAAAGCGCATATCGCGCAAGCATGTGTTGCAACAAGTCGCCGAACAGGCGCGCAGCATCTGAAGCACCGTAGGCTGTTCCCTCTGGCGCAGGGACGAGCGGCTTCGCCCCTGCGCCCTCATGGTACAATCGCTCTCGATGTTCGCCTGCCACTGGCGCGCGATGGGCACGGAGTACGTCCTGCACCTGCCTCACAGCGATTTGGGCTTGGCGGAAGCCGTCGCCGCTGAGTTGCGTGAGGAGACGCGCCGCCTCGAACGCCAGCTGAGCCTCTATCTGCCCGACAGCGACCTGTGCTACCTGAATGCACACGCCCACAAACACCCTGTGCGTGTGGAGCCAGAACTGTTCCGACTTTTGCAGACCTGCAAAGAGCTGCACGAACTCACCGAAGGCGCGTTTGACCCGACGGTGACGCCTCTACTGCGCCTGTGGGGCTTTGTGGACAAGCAGTTTCGTGTTCCTCCCGCCGAAGCCGTCGAAGAGAGCCTGGAGCGCGTAGGAATGGACTTCGTGTTGCTGGAGCCGGAGGGCTGCTGGGTCTACTACGCGCTGCCCGGTGTGGAGTTAAGTTTTGGCGCGATAGGCAAGGGTTGGGCGATTGCGCAGTGCGTGCGGATATTACGGGAGCTGGGCATAGAGTCGGCATTGGTGGACGCAGGGGGCAGCACGCTGTACGCGCTGGGCGCGCCGCCCGACGCGGAGGGCTGGCTATTCCGAATGCCCGACGGCAGCGAGACGCTGTTGCGCGACGTTGCCGTTGGCGTCTCAGGCGACGCGGAGCAGTATTTTGAGGCGAACGGTGTCCGCTACGGACATATCATCGATCCACGCACGGGCTACCCCGCGCCGTCGCGCCCACCCGTCACACTCATCGGCGACGACCCCATCCTCTGTGACGCGCTCAGCACCGCCCTCTACATCGAGCCGTCGCTCTCTAAAATCGCCCTTACCCGCTGCAGGTCGGTCTCCGTATCCACCGCGATTGATGGGTGTTCGAAGTAGACCATGCGAATCTTGTAGCCGTATTCCAGCACGCGCAGTTGTTCCAGCATCTCGGTACGCTCCAGAGGCGTCGGCTCCCACTGGGCGTACTGCAGGAGTAGCGGTTTACGGAACACATACAGCCCGATATGACGCAGCACGGGCACTTCGGTGGTTTCGCGAGGATGAGGGATACGCGAGCGGGAGAAGTAGAGCGCGTCGCCGTTGAGGTTCACCACCACCTTCACCACGCTGGGGGTTTCGTAGTCTTCGGGCTTTGCGTGGCAGTAGAGGCTACTCATCATCACGCTGGGGTCGTCCAGCAGGGGCTGTACCGCGCGATCGACAGCGTCGGGGTTGAGCAACGGTTGGTCGCCCTGAATGTTCACATAGATTTCGCCGTCGGTGCGTCGGGCGACTTCCGCCATGCGGTCGGTGCCCGAGCGGTGGGCGTGGCTGGTGAGCATCGCCTGTGCGCCGAACGACTCGGCGACCTGCACGATTTCGGGGTCGGGCGTGGCGATGTAAAGTTCGTGCAGGGAGCGCGCCTGTCGAGCGCGCTCCCACACCCACTGCACCATCGGTTTGCCCGCGATGTCCAGCAGCGGCTTGTTGGGCAGGCGCGTCGCC
>JAOAFW010000036.1 GCA_026416065.1 Fimbriimonadales bacterium | reverse complement strand
CCCTTTGGAGAGGTTTTTGTTGAGCGTATGCATCTTGCTCGCGAGGTTCACCGCTTCCAGCAACGCCTCGATTTGCGCCTTGAGCGTGCGTCCCCGCAAGCCGTGTAGTTCGCCGTACAGGCGCAGGGTCTCGTAGGGCGTTAGGTAGGGCGAATAGAGCGCGGTTTCAGGCAGGAACCCCACGAGTTGCCGGGCGCGGGCGTCGGTCGCGCTCATCCCGAAAATCCGCGCCTCGCCTGAGGTGGGGGGCTGGAACCCCACCAGCGTCTTAATCGTGCTGGTCTTGCCCGCGCCGTTCACCCCCAGAAAGCCGACAATCTCGCCCTCCTGCACCTCGAAGCTGAGGCTATCCACGGCGCGGACGGGGGGCTTGAACCACCGCCGATAGGCAACCACCAGATTATGCACCGCAATCGCAAGCATCCAGAGGTAATTTTCGGCGTCAAAGAGAGTTTTTACAGGGGGATAGATACTTAAGGAACTGTTAGCGAAAGCAAACCGTATCCCTGAACAGGAGGCTATTATGGGAACAAATGCCTGCGGATTAGATCGAACTTTGCGAGTTGTGATCGGCGCCGCGCTTATCGGCTGGGGTATCTACGCACAGAGCTGGTGGGGCGCAATCGGAATTATACCCCTCCTCACCGGGATTGTGGGCGTCTGCCCCGCCTATAAGCTACTCGGTATCTCTACCTGCAAGGTGAAGCAGCAGTAAACGGGTACGACGGCGGAGACGCCGTCATACCCGTTTATCAGACTACCGCTGCACGCGCTTGATGGTACAACCGAAGGCGCGCGTCTCCTTCACGGGCGGCTCTTTGCCCGACAGTATCGCGTCCAGCGCGTTTTTCAGGTCACGCTGGTTCACACGCTGCGGGTTCTGGCTGTCATCAATACGCCCGTGATAGCGCAACACGAAGTTCGAGTCCAGCACGAACACTTCGGGGGTAACCTTCGCCTCATACATGTCCGCCACTCGATTGCCCTCGTCTTTCAACACGGGGAACGTGAAGCCCTTGTTTTTGGCATGCTCGGTAACTTCCGACGCAGGCTCGATGTGGTTGGAGTTAATCCCAAGGAACATCACGCCCTTGTCGGAGTACTCTTTGGCAAGGTTTGCCATGCGCTCGTCGTAATCCAGCGACACAGGGCAGCGCGTGGCGATATAGATGATCACAATCGCTTTCTTATCTTTAATGTCGTAGAGGGTTACCTCTTTGGGCAGCCCCTCAAGCGGGTTCATGTTCGGCAGGGTGAAATTCGGCACGCGCTTGCCGATTTCTGGTTTCTCAGCGACGGCAGGGGCAGTACCCTGCTGGGCGCTCGCATTGAAGTATCTTAGCAGTTCGTCAGCGTGGTTGCTGGTGCCTGCTTTCTCGAATACCTTCTCGATAGTCCCGTCGGGTGCTATCACATAGGTTGTGCGGCTGGCGAATCCGGCAGCGGTGCGCACGCCATATGCTTCGGCGACCTTGCCGTCTGAATCAGCCAGGACCACGTGCTTGAGGTTATGCTGCTTGACGAAATTGGCCTGGGTTTCGGGCGAGTCGACGCTGATGCCAAACACAACCGCGTGCTGAGTGATTTTATCATACTGGTCGCGTACTGCGCAGTTCTGCGCGGTGCAGCCGGGAGTATTCGATTGGGGGTAGAATATCAACACAATGCGCTTCCCCTGAAAGTCACTCAGGCGATAGGTGTTGCCGTCGCTGCCGGTCAGGGTGAATTCAGGGGCTTTGGAACCTTCTTTCAGAGGCGTGGAGGAGAACACCACACTCCAGACGCCCCACAACAAAATCCCGATGGTGAACGGGATTGCCCACCAAAAACGGTTGCGCTTCTGCATAGCTAAACCTCCGTGTGTAAAGTTTTTGACGCGCAACGACGCGCGATGTTCAGAGTATACCCAGTTATGCGGGACAGTCATATCCCGATGCGCAGGCACAGCTTTCCGCGCCTTGCTACCGCCGTGGGGACAATCGTGCCAGTGCGAGGCGCATCAGCGTCGGTTCATCGGCTTCAGGCTGTTCGGCAAGCACGGCGTTCAGCGCCGCCTGCGCCTCGCGACGCGAATAGCCCAGTTGAGTCAGCCCGTCCACTAATCCCTCGAAATCGATGGAGCTGGCACGGGTTGTAGCGACGAGTCGCTCCACCTGTCGCTCGAAAGCGAACTGGGCGACCTTATCTGAGAGCTCCAGCGCGAGCCGTTCAGCCAGTTTCGTGCCCACACCGGGCAGGGATTTGAGGTAACGAGTGTCTTTCCGGGCAATCGCCCGCGCCAGCGTCTCGAACTCCCCTGCCCCCATCAGATTCAACGCGAGGCGCGGTCCTACACCGCTGACGGTGATCAGTAAATCAAACAGTCTGCGCTGCGCAGGCTCCAGAAAACCGAACAACAGGATACCTTCGTCCTCGTGGAACAGGGTTCGAATATGGAGCGTTATCGGTTCGCCCAGCGGTGGGAGCTGTTCCTTGAGGCTGGGCGGCAGGCGCACCTCGTAGCCCACACCGCCCACCTCTACTAAGGCAAGGTTGTCCTCTATCGCCGTTAGCACACCCGTGATTCTGCCAATCATTTAGGGCGCAGGGTAAACAGGCACAAACAGCAGCGCCATCAGCAGCTCCAACGCACGGGCAGGTTCGGGAGGCGTCAGGCTGGTCACACGCTCCGGATCCAGTTGCGCAGCGCGTCGTATCGCCTGGTCAGCTTCGCGCACTTTCCGCAGCTCAGTATAAACATATGATGCTCCCACCTGTGCCCACGCCGTATCTCGCGATGTCGCTAACGCTTTGTTCAATACTTCCTCTGCTTTCTGTAGCACCTCCGCGCTGGGGCGGTTGCCATCACGCTTGGTCGTGTAGGCTTCAAATGCGTAGCTCATCGCAATCCCCAAATGTGCTGGGGCGTAGTTGGGACGCGCCTGCAAGGCGATCTCGAACCACTCGCGTGCGGCAACGAGCAGGTCTTCATCGCCGGGGCGCAAACCATCCATCAGGTTAAGCATGCCACGCAGCTGGTACGCTTCCGCCATTAGCGGATCCAGATCCAGCACACGCCAGAAGGCATCTTTTGCCCGGTCGTATTCGCGATTGTTGACAAAGCTCCAGTAGCGCGCAAAGGCAACTTGCGGGCTGTTGTCGCTCAGCCCCTGTGCCTGCGCTGCCAGTCTGCCAGCTGTGGCAGCGCGCCTGCTCAGCATAGCGAGGTTCGCCTGCGCAGCGAGCAACGCTCTGGAGTTTTTCTCGACCTTCTCGGCTTCCGTGAAGGCGCGTTCCTGCTCACGCGAATCGTTCAGCAAGCCAGCCGCCAGTCCACGAATAGCGTAAGTGTAGTCGTTTGCAGCCCCACGCCGTATCGCCGTGCTGGTAATCACGAGCACATCACGCAGGCGACCTGCGCTCAGGTAGGCGTAGGCAAGGAGATTGAGATAGCGTGTGTTGCTCGGTTCACGCTCTAACAGTGTTAGCAGATTGTTGATGGTCGCGCCTGCCTCGCCTTCTGCGATGAGCAACAGCGTGCGGTTGACGATGGCGTCGGGCGCGCGCGAGTCGCCCAACGCTTTCAGGCGCATCTGGTTGATTTTGTGTTGCGCGTCGATAGCGGTGCGTAGCAGTTCGCGCTCGTTGCGGGCGTTTTTCGCGCGGCGCAGGCTCGCTGCCACACGCAACTCCTGCGTCTCCATCGAGTCGGGGTACAGCCGCGCCAAATCCTCTACAGCGTCGTCCGCTTCGCTGGCGCGCCCCAAGCGCAGCAGGGTCTGAATCTGCAGCACGCGCGACTCGCGGTGTGCCGAGTCGGCTTTGAGCGCGACGCGCGTGTGATAGAGAGCGTCCTCGAGCTTACCCTCAGCGAATGCTGCGCGCGCCTGCTGAAAGTGATAGGGTGCACCCTGCGCCACACCGTTATCGATGGTGAGCCTCAGCTCCTTTGAGGTGCTCTTCCCGCCCTCCAAAAACGCCGTGATTTTCAGCGTGCGCTCGCCCTCGGTATCTGCGACGGTGTCCCACTCGTACTCGTAGGGGGTACTTTCATCCACTTCGCGCAGGGCACCATCCACAGTGAACTCCACGCGCTCTACCAGTGCGCCCGATTGCACCCGCGCGACGACCTTCACGGTACCCTTGATCAACGCGCCGCTCTCTAAGTTCACACTAATCGTCGCTTCTTGCTTTGGCTGGGCGAAAGCGCACGCACCAAGCAATCCCGCCAGCCAGCACATCTGCCGTATCGCCTTCATAACGCGCAATCGATTCACGCCCATGTAAGAAACTCCTGCATGGTATAGGGTACAATATCTTCAGTGAGTGAATCTATCTGGACGATCCCACTGTTTCCGCTGGAGACAGTGCTGTTTCCGTACACGGCGCTGCCATTGCACATTTTCGAGCCGCGCTATCGCGAAATGGTGATGTACTGCTTGGAACATGACTCGCCGTTTGGGGTGGTGTTGATCCGTGAGGGTAGCGAAGTGGGCGACCCAAATGCTGAACCGCACGAGGTGGGTACCCTCGCGCGAATTGGGCGTCTGCGTCGTCAGTCTGATGGCAGAATTCACCTGCTTGCGCTGGGCGAGGAGCGGTTCCAGATTGTGCGCCTGATCCGCGGCGAAGCGCCCTACCTGAAAGCGCACGTGCGCCTGTGGCGTGATTTCGAGCCGTTCTCGTGGGAAGAGGAACAACGCCATGCAAATGAGGTGGCGGCGCAGTTCCGCGAATTCCTGCGCCTCGCGCTCGACGCCAGCGGGTTGCGGGTGGACGAGATAGAACTCCCCAGTAGTCCCACCGCGCTCTCGTTCGCCATCGCAGGAACACTCCAGCTGGAGTTGCCTCTCCGCCAGTACCTGCTTGAACTACAGGACACTATGGAGCGGCTTCGCTTGCTGCAGCAGATACTCGAACATCTCACAGCGGCTTTCGCGTCAGAGATTCAACCCTTCAATCCCGATCACTGGCGCGAATACGTGAATCGGAACTGATTTTCATTGAGAGGCAGGCTATGATAGAAGGTGCAGTCAAAATCGTCGGAGGTCGCGAGAAAAAACTGCAACATGGCTACCCGTGGGTACAGCGCGGCGAAATCTCGGATGTCTCTGGTTCGCCGACCCCTGGGGCACTGGTGCAGGTGCTGAACTTTCGCGGTGAACTGCTCGGCATGGGGTTGTATAATCCTCAGAGCCGATTCCCGGTACGCATCCTAACCACGCAAGATGAGCCCATCGACCAGAACTTTTTCAGCATGCGGCTGGAGAAAGCCCTGCAACATCGTCAACGCACGGTTACAGACACCAACGCGATGCGTCTCCTTTTCAGCGAATCGGACGGGGTGCCCGGTCTGATTGTTGACCAGTATGCCGACTATCTTGTGGTGCAGGTGCGTGCTTTGGGGATGGAGCGGCTCAGGGAACTTTGGCTGCCCGTGTTGATTGAGCGACTGCAGCCAAAGGGCGTCCTCGAACGCAGTGATATGGTAGGACGCGCCGAGGAAGGCATGGAGCCGTTTGCCGGCGTCCTATATGGGGAGGTGCCCGAGCTGATAGACATCGTGGAAAGCGGTCTTGAGTTCCTCGTGCCGACCGACGCGGGGCGAAAAACGGGGTTTTACCTGGATCAGCGCGAGAATCGTCGCCGGTTGGCACAGCAAGTACGCCCAGACGAGCGAGTGCTAGATCTGTTCTGCTATACAGGCGCGTTCGCCCTCTACGCGGCGCGCGCCGGCGCGCATGCGGTCGGCGTCGATATCCTGTCGGATGCAATCGACCTCGCCGAGGTTCACGCCCGACGCAACCGGCTGGGGGCACACTGGATCGTGGAAAATGCGTTCGACTGGCTCCCCCAAGCTGCCGAACAGGGCGCAAAATTCGACTGGATTGTGCTGGACCCGCCCGCCATCGCCAAACGGCAAGACCAGAAAGACTCGCTACGCTGGGCAGTGTGGAAGCTGGTCTACAACGCGCTCCCCTTGCTTAATGAAGGTGGGCGGATTGTAGTGTGTAGTTGCGCCTATCAACTGGGGTTGAGCGAAATGCTGGACACTGTGCGACTTGCTGCGACCGACCGGAATCAACCACTCTTCCTTGAAGAGATTACTTTCCAAGCACCGGACCATCCCTACCTGATGCAGTTCCCAGAAAGCCTGTATCTCAAATGCCTATGGGTGCGAGTGTGAGGATGGGGAGCGATTTGCACTCCGGTCGCCCAACGCAAATCGCTCCCGCAATTTCAAGACTGTGCGCTCGACTCGCTCTGCTGCGCCAGTCGCTTATTCAGCGCAATCATCAGGCGTGACTTCTTGCGGTTGCCTGTGTTCTTGTGCAAAATCCCACGCTTGACCGCCTTATCGATAAGGCTAATCGCACGCCGCAGGCTCGCAACACTCGCTTCCGTCTCGCCCTTCTCTACCAGCTCCTTCACACGCCGTGTATAGGTCTTAATAGCTGACTTGGTGGAGCGGTTGCGTAGATACCGCTCGCGCGACTTCAACAACGCCTTCTTCGCTGACTTGATATTCGGCATCGCTACTTACCTCCATCGGCGTATTATACCCACTTGTTCCCTTTCAGAACAGAATATCCATTCAACCCCTCCCCGCGCCTCGTTCAAGCGCGAGGAGGGGAGGGAGGTGAGTGGGAGGTGCAGAACGTCTTACTACTCGCTCCCGCCCGCATCGACACGATAGATGTCCAGTCTGTCTGTGACGATGCTGCTCTGCACGACGAACAGGTATTGTGCCTGCGGGTTGGAGCCGAAGTTGAACAGCACCGTCAGCAGATCCGCGTCGTCCACCACGCCGTCGCTGTTGGCACCCCCCGCCGCGTTGTTCGAGCCGAACTCGAACAGAATCGCCAGCAGGTCCGCGTCGTCCACAATGC
>JAOAFW010000004.1 GCA_026416065.1 Fimbriimonadales bacterium | reverse complement strand
GTCGCGGGCTGGGCGATGTGGAGTGGCTCGACCGCGTGCAAAGCGTGCGCGATTCCTACGATAGGATACAGGCGGAACGCGAGGCGTGGGGGTTCCCGAAGCTGGTCGAACTGGTCGGCGAGCGATTCGCCCACAAGTTGGCGGAGTTTTTGCACATCCCCCGCCGCGCCGACAACACCTCTCAGACACCCGCCCGCCCTGCCGCGCGCGGCGGGGCGTCCGCAGGGCTGCGACTCGCCCGCGCCGTGCTGGAGCAGGCGGCGGAGCGGTTCGTGGATGCGGATGGGCGCGCGGGGCTGACCTTGCAGCGCGACGGGCGCACGGAGACCTACTGGGTAGAGAGCAAAGCGTTCGAGCGCGTGTTGCTCGCCCGCGCTGCGGAGCAGGGCATTGTGCCCCGCGCCAGCGTTTTGGACGAGACGCGCGCCATCCTCATCGGCGAATGTTGGCGTGACCCCGTGATGCGCACGCCCGCTCTCCGCGTCGCGGGGCAGCCCGATGCGGCGGTTTATGTGGATTTAGGCGACGACGCGTGGCGCGTGGTGCAGGTCGATTCCAACGGTTGGCAGATTGTGCCGTATGCCATCGCACTGCCCGTCCGATTCGTGCGCCCTTACGGGATGACCGCGCTGCCGACGCCGCAGCGCGGGGGCGATATCACGCTGCTCCGACGGTTCCTGCGCCTGAACGATGAGGGGTTTTGGTTGCTGGTGGCGTGGCTTTTGGGCTGCTACTTACCCGATGTGCAGTATCCGATTCTCGCGCTGAGCGGGCCGCCGGGCAGCGGGAAAACCTTCGCCACGCGCATCCTGCGCCAGCTGGTCGACCCGCGCAGTGTCCCCTTCTCCGCGTTGCCGCGCGATGCGGGCGATTTGTGGGCTTACGCGATGGGGAGCTATTTGCTCGCGTTCGACAACGCGAGTCGCATCGATGCGGATTTGAGCGATTTGCTGTGCGGCGCGGCGACGGAAGGCGGTGCGGAGCTACGGCAATACCACACGCGGCTGGAGCGCGTGGGCGTGCGGTTCCGCCGCCCCGTCTTGCTCAACGGCGTGCCGAGTCTGGCCCAAAAGAGCGACCTCGCCGACCGTTTTATCACGCTGGAGTTGCACCCCATCCCCGACAGTGAGCGGCGCGCCGAGACCGCGCTCCGCGCCGAGTGGGAGCAGGTCTACCCGTTGGTGCTGGGCGCGCTGCTCAGCGGTGTTGCCAGCGCGATTCGGCACTGGGGGCGCATCCAGATACCGTTGCCCCGTCTGGGCGATTTCGCGCTCTGGGCAGCGGGTGGGCTGCGCGCTTACGGTGTGGAACCCGCGCAGTTCTTGGAGTGGTACACGGGCAACCGTCTCGGCACAGCCTGCGATTTGGCGGATAGCAGCGCGTTGTGCGAGGGCGTGCGCCTGCTGCTTGCCGACCGCGACGAGTGGCGCGGCACGCCGAGCGAGCTGCTCACCGCGCTGCGCGAACGACTGGGCGAACGGCGCGACCAGCTCCCCAACAGCCCGCGCCACCTCAGCTCACGACTGCGGATGGAAACACCCCTATTAGTGGCGCTGGGCATCGCGGTGGAGACGGGGCGCGAGGGGAAAGCGCGCCAGCGCGTGGTGCGCCTGCGGAAGGCGGACGATGGCGGACGCTACGAAATTTTAGCGTCCGCCGTAGCGTCCGCCCTCGATGTCAACAATTTGTGCCTGATCAACGGGGAGGCGGACGCTAAAACGGGGGCGGACGCTACGATTCTTAATTGCGAGACTCAAAAGCAAAGCGAGGAGACATATGCGCCCGCAGCCATTGTGTCTGAAAACATCGAATTCCAGCGTCCGTCGCGTCCGCCGGCCGTCGGGTCAGCGAATTTCGTGCCTGATCCGCGCGTTTTCGAGGCGGACGCTAACTTGCCCGTAGCGTCCGCCTCGCCGTCCAGCGTCCGCCATCCCGACCTCGCCGACCTGCTCGCGTCGCGCCGCGACGGGCACGCGCTGGTGGCGTGGCTATGGTACTGGGCGGAATCGCGCGACTTCCCCGCGCTGGCGTTCGATAGCGGGCAGCGTATTATCGGTTGCAAGTCGGCGTGGCTCGCGTTCCTGCGCACGGCGGAGTTGGACAAGTTGGAACGCGCCCGCCGCGCCGCCGAATGAGTTGCACGCCCCGTGCAGGGCGCGGGGCGGCATACCCGTAGCAACGCTTCCTGTGCGCTGGTGCGCACGGCAAACAACGGTAAGGAGGAGAGTATGCAACAACACGAAACGCCGTTTGAGGAGATTACCATCACGCCCGAATCGGGCGAGCCGTTGGACGAGGGCACTTACGACGCCGTTTTAGTGGGCGGCGCGCTGGTGACCGGCAAGTTCGGTCAGCAGATTCGGTTGGACCTCGAACTCTGCCTGCCCGATGGGGGCACGCGCCGTTTACCGCTCTACGCCGCGTGGTTCGAACGCCCGCGCCCAAAGAGCAAACTGCACGGCATCCTGACCGCGCTGCGCGGGCAGCCCCCCGCGGCGGGCGCGCCCGTGCGCATGGGCGAGCTGGTCGGCGCGAAGTGTCGCGTGCTGGTGGAGCATAAGCAGCTCGGCGACGGGCGCACGGTGGAAAAGCTCACCAAAGTCTACCCGCAGCGTGCGCCTCGCACCGCGCCTGCCCCCGCGGCGGAGGAGGGCGACCCGTTCGCCTAAACACGGCAGGGGGCGGCGGAGCCGCCACTCCGCGCGCCCCCCACAGTTGGAGGTGATAGAGATGGGCAAGATTCTACCGCTGGAATCCCTGCTCCGCGATTGGCTTAAGGAGCGGATGCGTGATTACTACGCTCTGGATTACATCGAACCCGAAGTCGCGCAGGCGGTGCTGCGCATCTGGTGCGCGGGCGAGTCGCTCGGTTTCCCCAGCGTGACGCTCCGCCGAGAAGTTTACGGTCGCTCTGAGGAATGCGTTGTGCCCGCAGGCGCGGAGAACTGGCTGGTATGGCTCCAGCACCACGCCGACACGGTCTGGCAAGACGCGCTTTACCGCGCCGTTATTCCGCCTCAACCAGTCCGAGGTCGGGGAGACGGCTCCGATGCGACTCGCTAAGCGTGACCGGGCATGTTGTGCAGAACTCACAACCGCTCGCGCTTTTCGCGAATCTGAGAGTAAAACGATGCGAGACGCGGAATCAACAACTTGCTCCTTTCCTTCTGTATAATAGGTCCAGCTGACGCGGAGGTAAATATGGGAAAGCAGCGCTCTGAAGAACGCATCTTTCGACTGAGGCGTGTGGCGATAGGCTACTGCCGCTGTTCTACGGAAGAACAAGCACATCGGAGCAGTGAGTACAACACACTGCAAGCGCAAGAACATCAGATTCGTGAGTACTGCTTGCGAGAACATCCTGACTGGGAGTTGGAGATAGTTCACGAGGTTCGCTCGGCGAAGGATACGAATCGCCCGCAGTTGCAACAAATTCTGAAACGCGCTCAGGCGGGCGAGATATGCGCGCTGATCGTCTACAAGTTCGACCGTCTCGCACGAAGCGTCCGCGACCTGCTTACGCTGGAGTCTGTCCTGCAGCAGCACGGGGTCGATTTGATAAGCCTCAAAGAGCGCATCGACACGAGCACGCCAGTTGGGAAGCTCCAGCGGAATATCCTTGCAACGGTGGCAGAGTTCGAGCGCGAGTTGATCATTGAGCGCACGCGCGACAAGATGCGCGCTATGGCAGCACGCGGAATCTGGGTGAAAGGCAGTCCCCCTTTCGGCTACCGCGTGAACCGAAAAACGCGTCGCTTGGAAGTGGTTCCTGAGCATGCGCAGTGGGTACGGCACATCTTTCATCGGTTCTGCGAGCTGGGCAGTGTAGGGCGTCTTGTGCGCGAGCTGAACGCCAACCCTGAGTTCATCCTGATGCGTCAGCGAGCAGGTTACCGGGACTTGCGCTCTGACACGTTGGTGAAGGACGTTCTGCGGAATCCGCATTATTTGGGGCGAATCTATTGGCGCGACGAGTTGCTTGCCGAAAACGTGCACGAGCCGATTATTGAGCCTGAACTGTTCGAGAAGGCACAATCACTATTACCTCGAAACCGTCAGTACCGAGCGCACTGCTCGCCCGCAACGGAGGAAGACCCCTACCACCTGCGCGGGGTTGTGTACTGCTATGAGTGCGGAGGCGCACTTACGCCGTATTGGGCACAGGGCAACCGCCTCGTTCACTATTACGATCACCCGCGCAAGACTCCCTGCTCTCGGCGTCGTACGAACCTGAAGCGCGTTCATCAGGCAGTATGGCGCGTGATTGGTGAAATCTTGCGCCTTGACGGCTTTGCTCTGGACATGTTGCTCACGCACGAAAAGAGCCAATCAGAAGAAACGCGACGCGAGGTGCAACGGCTGGGCGAGCAGATTGAGCGACTCTTAGTGCTACATCGAGAAGGGATTGATGTTCCAGAACTGGGCAAGCAAATTGCCGCTTTGCAAGCGCGTCGCGCAGAGCTTGCAACACGGTTGAAAGTTGTGGATGTGGAAGCCGTGCGGGCGCAAGTAGAGTCACTGCAGACTCTGCTTCAGGATTGGGATAAAGCGTACGAGCAGCTTACGCCTATCGAGCTGCGCGAGGTGTTCACTCTGCTCATCAGTCGCGTAGAAGTGGCGGCGGATTGGGTGCGTGTGTATATTCCGTTGCCGAAGGTTCGAGTCAGCGGAGGGAATGGTAGCGGCGGGCGGACTCGAACCGCCGACCTACCGGGTATGAGCCGGTCGCTCTCAC
>JAOAFW010000386.1 GCA_026416065.1 Fimbriimonadales bacterium | reverse complement strand
GTGATGGACATCCCCAAGCGGCTGTTCGAAGAGCGGTTCGAGGCGTTGAAGCGCCGTCTGGGCGTGAAGCAGGACACTGAAGTGCCTGCGGACGCGCTGAAGGCATTAGTGGGGGAGTTCAAGCAGCTCGTGCAGGAGCACGGTAAAGAGTTCCCCGAAGACCCCTTTAAGCAGCTGGAGATGGCGATTGAGGCAGTGTTTCGCTCGTGGAACAACGAGCGTGCCGTAATTTACCGCGAGCGCGAGAAAATCCCCCACGATTTGGGCACGGCATGTAATGTGCAGGCGATGGTGTTCGGCAACATGGGCGACGATTCGGGCACGGGTGTGGCGTTCACGCGCAACCCGTCTAACGGTGAGCGCGAGTTGTATGGTGAGTTCCTGCCGAACGCGCAGGGCGAGGATGTGGTAGCAGGCGTGCGCACCCCGCTACCGCTGAGCGCGCTGCACGAGCGGATGCCGGAGGTGTATCAGCAGTTCCTCGAAATCGCCGACCGGCTGGAGCGGCACTATCGCGATATGATGGACTTGGAGTTCACGGTGGAGCGCGGGCGGCTGTGGATGCTACAGTGTCGCGTGGGCAAGCGCACGGGACGCGCCGCTGTGAAAATTGCCGTTGACATGGCGCAGGAGGGATTGATTGGGCGCGACGAGGCAATCCTGCGCGTGCAGCCGAGCCACTTAGACCAGCTGCTGCACCCGCATCTGGACGAGCGTGCTCTCGCTACAGGTGAATATCCACTCTTGGCTCAGGGGCTGGGCGCGTCGCCCGGCGCAGCGAGCGGACGCGCCGTGTTCGACTCCAAACGCGCGATGGAGCAGGGTAAGCACGAACCCGTGATACTGGTACGCCCTGAAACGAACCCCGACGATGTGGGCGGAATGCTGGCATCTAAAGGGATACTGACCGCACGAGGAGGTATGACAAGTCACGCCGCCGTCGTCGCGCGGGGTTTCGGCATACCGTGCGTGGCGGGTTGTGAGGCGATTAGCGTGGACGAGTATGAGAACCTATTCACCGTCGAGGTTGATGATGCGACGCTCGCCGTGCGTGAGGGCGACTACATCAGCATCGACGGCAGCACGGGCAAGGTCTATAAGGGCGCAGTGCCCACGCAGGAGCCAGAACTCACCCCTGAGCTGCACACGCTACTGAAGTGGGCGGACGAGTTCCGTCGCCTGCGTGTGCGCGCCAACGCTGACAACCCCCACGACTCCAGCACAGCCCTGGAGTTCGGTGCGGAGGGCATCGGCTTAGCCCGCACCGAGCATATGTTCTTCGGCGAGCAACGCCTGCCGATTGTGCAGGAGATGATTCTCGCCAAGACCGAGAAGGAGCGGCGCGAGGCACTGAGCCGACTGCTGCCGTTCCAGCGTCAGGACTTTTTTGAGATTTTTGAAGTGATGCGCGGGCTGCCCGTAACGATTCGCTTGATTGACCCGCCCCTGCACGAGTTTCTGCCGCGCTACGAAGACCTGATCCGCGAGGTCGCGCAGATGGAAATCACTGCGCCCGACTCGGCGGAGCTTGCCGAGAAGCGACGGCTGCTGCAGCGCGTGGAGGAGTTGCACGAGGCGAACCCGATGCTCGGCTTGCGCGGCGTGCGCCTATCGCTGCTGTACCCCGAAATCGTGGAGATGCAGGTCACAGCAATTTTGGAGGCGGCGGCAGAAGCCCAGCGGCGCGGCTACGAACCCCATGTGGAGATGATGATCCCACTGGTGGGGCATGTGAACGAACTCAAGCTCGCCCGCGAGCATTTAGAGCGCGTTGCCAAAGAAGTGATGGAGCGCGAGGGTGTGCGCGTGGATTACAAGTTCGGCACGATGATTGAAATCCCGCGCGCCGCGCTGACCGCCGATGAAATCGCGCAATACGCGCAGTTCTTCTCCTTCGGCACGAACGATCTCACGCAGACCACCTTTGGCTACAGCCGCGACGACGCCGAGGGCAAGTTCCTTGCCTACTATGTGGAGCATAAAATCCTGCCCGAAAACCCATTCGTCACGCTGGATCGCGATGGCGTGGGTAAGCTGATACGGATGGCGTTCGATGTGGGCAGGGCGGTGCGTCCGGACCTGAAGGTGGGCACCTGTGGCGAGCACGGCGGCGACCCCGACTCGATCGCCTTTTGCCACGAAGTGGGGCTGGACTACGTGAGCTGCTCGCCATTCCGCGTGCCGATTGCACGGCTGGCGGCGGCGCAGGCGGCGTTGCGCAAGCGCGTGCAGATTGCAGTGGATAAGTAGTTGTACCCTTAGCATCTCAACTGGTACCAATCGTCGGCGAGACGCCGACGCTACGGGCATGCATGCGTAGCGTCGGCGTCTCGCTGATAGCCCACAGCGCATGAACCCCTATGAATAGGGAACTTTGAACAGCCTGTAGCAGGATTCACTGTCTCATCGAAGAACCTTCCCGGCGGAGGTACAGTTATGCGAGCCATTCTGGTCATAACGGCGCTTGCGCTCATCTGGAGCGGTCTCATCGCGCAGCAGAAACAGCCCCCTGCGCCCATCAAGACCACCATCGCGGTAATCCTCAAGGAGCCTGACAAGTTCCACCGCAAAATGGTGCAGGTCGAGGGCGAGGTGGACGACCTGAAAAAGAAAACCTCGCGCGCGGGCAACGCCTACACGACTTTCAAACTGGATAGCGAGGGTAAACAGCTCGTTGTGTTCTCATATGGACATCTCTCTATCAGCGAGGATGACAAGGTGGTGGTGGTTGGCAAGTTCTACAAGGAGCGACGCGTGGGACGCACCACCTTCACGAACGAGATTGATGCCAGCCCGAAAGAAGGGGGCAGTGTGCGGCGGAAGGAGTAGACCAATCAGATAGAAAGGGTTTCCCCCCAATCAACAGGGGGAAACCCTCTTTGTTTTAGCATCCTGCACCGAAGTTCAGCAGCACGATAATCAGATCCGCGTCGTCGATGCGCCCGTCCTCGTCGAAGTCCGCCGGCAGGTTCTGCCCCTGCGCTCCGAATGAGAACAGCACTGCCAGCAGGTCAGCGTCGTCCACACACTGATCGCCGTTCGCATCACCGGGCGTGGCGCGGATGACCGCCTGCGGCTGTGCGGGCGCAGGC
>JAOAFW010000314.1 GCA_026416065.1 Fimbriimonadales bacterium | reverse complement strand
TCGGTGGAGACCATTACTTGGGTTTGGTGGCGGAACTCGTGTTCGGCGCGGATGCGCTCGTCCATCCCCATCCCGCCGTGCAACGCCGTGACACTAAAGCCCATCCTGCGTAGTTTGCTTACCAGGTAATCCAGCGTGTCGCGTGATTCGGTGAACACCACCAGCTTCTCGCCTGTTTCGCGTAGCTGGAGTTCGGTGAGCACTTCGGTCAGCTCGCGGAACTTGGTTTCTATGTCTTGACGCTCCGCCTCACGGGCAAGGCGCACAAGGTGGTCAAGTGTAGCGATTTCGGCGCGGAGTTCGTCCAGCGTGCGCGCGTTGGTGAGTTTCTCTAGCATCGCCTCTTCGATTTGCAAGCGTTCCTGCTCTTCCATCTCGTCCAGCTCGTCCCAGTCGCTGAAGAGCAGGGCTTGCCCCTCCTCGGTGAAGCGCACGCCCATATCAAGCAGCTTCTCGAGGCGCTGTTTGCGTCGTTCCAGCGACTTACGCGCAGCGTAAATGCTGGAGGCGAAGCGTCGCTGCAGTAGGATCAGCGCAAACGCCGTGTTGCGGTTGTCGCCTTGCAGCGCGCGGTTGTACTCCTTCGCTACATACTCCGTGAGCGCGTTGTAGAGCCGTTTTTCTGGCTCGCTAAGGTAGAAGGTGCGCGTTTTCACATGGCGCGGCGGGAACAGCGGGCGTCCGTTGAAATCTTTAAGGTCTTCCTTGAGTCGGCGCAGGAAGAGCGGGTTGTCGCGCTGCTGCACCGATTGCTCCAGTAGCTCTACCGTGCCAAAGAAGCCGGGGCGCAGCAAGTCCAGAAGCAGCCGAAAGTTTTCGGGGTCGCCGCGGTGGGGCGTGGCGGTCAGGAATAGTAAGCCCGCCGTGCGCTGCGAAAGCAGCTCGCCCAGTTGGTAGCGCGCCGTTTTGCTGGTTTTGTTGCCGTACTGGTACGCCGCCATCTTGTGCGCCTCGTCCACAATCACCAAGTCCCAGTACGCTTCGCGCAGGCTCGCTAAGACGCTTTCTTGCTTGGCAAAGTCCATTGAGGTGATTACCTGCGTCTGCTCCAGCCACACATTGCGCCCCCAGTGGGCATCCTGCACTGAGCGGTCTACTATGACAAAGTTCTCGCCGAACTTTTCCTTCATCTCGCGCTGCCACTGGAACTTGAGGTGGCCGGGCACGACGAGCAAAATCCGATGCGCCACGCCCCGATACTTGAGTTCCTTGATGAGCAGCCCCGCCATGATGGTTTTGCCCGCGCCAGGGTCATCTGCCAGCAGGAAGCGCACATCGGGCTGGCGCAGGATGTAGTGATACACGGCTTCAATCTGGTGCGGCAGCGGATCAATCTGCGACACATTCACGGCGAGCAGCGGGTCAAACAGGTAGGCGTAGTGCAGGCGGTGCGCCTCCACGCCCAAAAAGAACGCCTCGGGGTCGCCCCGAAAGTCGCGCTGGGCAGGAGCGGCAATACGCATCTGTTGCAGGTCATCCTCGCTCACGATTTGCTGGTAGGCAGTGCGCGTGTTGCAGCCTCGCGCGTCGAGCTGCCAATAGCCCGCGCTAAACGGCGCGAGGCGAATCAGCTCCACTGGCTCAGGAAACTGCGCCGACTCGATGATGCTGCCGGGCGGATAGGGCGGCTGCATGGCGTTCACTCCTTGTGTTCACGGTCGACTTGTGCGCCAATTTGCTTGAGCGTCTCGTTGATGGAAATATCCACCAAGTTGCGTGGCAGTTCACCTTCTACGGTGAACTCCACAGTGAAGCGGAAGTCCACGCCCGCCTGACGCATAATCTGCGCAACGACGCCTGTAAAGAACTCGCTTGCCTTCGCACTGGGAATGGTTGCGCGCAGCGCATAGCGACGGTAAGCAGGGGTTAGGGGTTGGGGGGTAGTGGGTAGGGGGGTAGGAGTTGGGGTTGCAGTAGCTTGATCCCCAACTCCTAATCCCTGCTCCCTAATCCCCGATGGTTGCTCCCCAGTATCCCCCCTAATCCCGAAGCCCTGATCCCTAATCAACACGGCATCGTACTCCAGCTTGTTGACGGGAACAGGCTCGTTGTAGTAAGTGCGTTCGCCGATGCGAATGCCGAATAGCCCTTCCTGCACGCCGCGCGCGAGGGCGTCCAGCACCACGCTGTCGCTTTCAACCATCGGCAGGTGGGGGTAGCGGGCGAAGGCGTCCACGATGTCTTTGACGGGCTTTTCGTCGACGTCACCAACGGCTTTCCCCAACACCAAGCGAGGCGAGAGGCGGTTCAGCAAGATATCCTCGTTTTTCAGATAGTTGCGCACGCGCTCCGAGAGGGTGCGTCGCTCGCCTGCTGTCGGGATGCCCAGATTGCGCCACTCCACACCGCCCTCGCGCATCAGCGCAAGGTGGCGGTACGCGCTCAAAGCTAGCGACTCAATCGCGCCCTCAAGGGACTGGATGCGCCGCTCCACTTCCGCTTTGTCTTCGTCGCTGAGCGTCTTCCAGAGGGCGCGGTCGCCCCTGATGGCTTCCAGCGCAAGTTTCTGCTTGAGGCGCGTCTGCAGCTGCGCGACTTCGGCAG
>JAOAFW010000367.1 GCA_026416065.1 Fimbriimonadales bacterium | reverse complement strand
GCAGCGTCAGATGTGTATAAGAGACAGTATCGGGCACAGTGTACCACGGCGACGAAGAACATAGCGCGTTCCTGAGCCATGTCTACGCGCTCCACTCGCAAAGCAACCCCCTGCACGCCGACCTGTTCCCCAGCACGATTAAGTTCGAGGCGGAAATTGTGCGGATGACGGCGAGCTTGCTCCACGCTCCTGCTATAGACGACCCTCAGCAGCAGGTCGTGGGCACAACGACTTCGGGCGGCACGGAGAGCATCCTGCTTGCGATGAAAACTTATCGCGACTGGGCACACGCTGAGAAAGGGATTAGCGAACCCGAAGTCGTCGCGCCTGAAACCGCGCACCCCGCGTTCGACAAGGCGGCACACCTGTTTTGTATCAAGATCATCCGCACGCCCGTCGGCGACGACTTCAAGGCGAATCTGGAGGCGATGCAGAAGGCGATTACACGCCAGACAATCGCCCTCGTCGGCTCCGCGCCCGGCTACCCCCACGGCGTGATTGACCCTATCCCCCAGATTGCGCAGATGGCGAAGCAGTACGGAATCGGCATGCATGTGGACGCCTGTCTGGGTGGATTCATCCTGCCGTTTATTGAAATGCTGGGCTATCCTGTGACGCCGTGGGATTTCCGCGTGGATGGCGTGACCTCCATTTCGGTAGACCCGCACAAGTACGGCTACACGCCCAAAGGGTTGTCGGTAGTGCTGTATCGCGGGCGCAATTTGCGGCGTTATCAATACTTCACGGCGACGGAGTGGCAGGGTGGGCTGTACGCTTCGCCGACGCTGCCGGGCAGTCGCCCCGGCGCGCTGAGCGTCGCGGGCTGGGCAGCGATGGTCTCTATCGGCAAACAGGGCTATCTGGAGTGCGCCCGCCAGATTATGGAGACCGCCAAGCAGATTCGCAAAGGCATCGAGCAGATGCCTGAACTCAAGCTGATGGGCGAGCCGCTGTTCCTGGTGGCGTTCACCAGCGCGCAAGAGAAACTGAACATCTACCAGGTATTAGACCAGCTCACGGCGCGGGGCTGGCGGCTCACGGCGTTGCAGCGTCCGCCCGGATTGCATTTAGCCGTCACAATCCGCCATGCGCAGCCGGGGGTCGCGGAGGCGTTCCTGAGCGACCTGCGCGACGCGGTCGACTATGTCAAGGCGCACCCCGACGAGAAAGGCGAGATGGCACCTATTTACGGGATGGCGAACTCGTTGCCGTTTCGCGGCGTGATAGACGAAGTGCTAAGGCGGTATCTGGACGCACTGTATGACTAAGGCGCGTCAGTTAGGCTATCGATGCAGGAATTGCACGACACGCTCCGAACAATAACAGCCCTACAGGGGAACATTTATGGAACAATTTGCGTATTAGCCATAAAAACGAACCACCCTAGAGCTTTGAGGAGGATCCGCAATGACGCAATTTGAACCCGATCGAATCTATCTGACGGAGGAAGGCTTCAAGCATCTGGAATCGGAGTTGCGCCGCTTGCAAACGGTCGAGCGCATGCGCATTGCCGAGGCGTTCCGCGCCCATAAAGAACACGGGGAGTTCAGCGCGGAAGATACGGAGCTGGAAAGCCTCAAGAATGATCAGGCGTATGTCGAATCGCGTATTCAGGAGATCCGCGCGATTTTGCAGAGCGCGACGATTGTGCGCGAGCAAGACATCCCAACGGACTATGTTGGGATTGGCTCCTATGTGAAAATTCAGGATGTAAACACGGGTGAGCAGCGCGAATTCCGAATCGTCGGCGCAACGGAAGCCGATCCCGAACATCACAAACTATCCTATCAAGCCCCCATCGCCAGCGCATTGATTGGCTACAAGGTGGGCGACGAGGTCAGCGTCCACCTGCCGAAGGGGAATGCGCACTTCCGCATACTGGAAATCAGCAAGTAACGATGCGCTTTGCAACGGTGCAACCTGCCCCTGACGCCCTGCCGTGTTTAGTACTCTGGCAAGAGGGCGTATGGCGGCGCGTCGTGGGCTGCCGCGACTTTCTGGACTGGCTGCGCCTGACGGAATCAGAGCAGATGGCGCACCTTGCTCAGCTGGGCGAGCTTGTAGAACCCGCCATCTTCTGCCCGCCGATTCTGATACCGCCCAGCGTGCGCGATTTTTATGCGTTTGAGGCGCATGTGCGCAACGCACGGCGCAAACGTGGCTACGACGCGCCCCCTGAAGCCTGGTACCAGTTCCCCGCCTTCTATTTTTCTAACCCTGCCTGTCTGGTTGGACACAATCAACCTGTGCGCAAACCGCCCGACACAAACGCGCTGGACTTCGAGCTGGAACTGGCGGTGATTATTGGGCGCGCGGGAGGCGATTTCAACCTACAGGAGGCGGAGGCGGCAATTGCAGGCTTTACGCTAATGAACGATTGGAGCGCACGCGACATCCAGCTGCGCGAGATGAGCATCGGGCTGGGACCCGCTAAGGGCAAAGACTTCGCCACATCGCTGGGGCCTTGGGTCGTCACGCCTGACGAGTTAGACGGATGGCGCAGTCCCGACCCTGACCACGGCAGTCGCTGGGATATGCGCCTTGCTGCACGCGTGAACGGTCAGGAGATTACCCGCGCCAACGCAGGCGAAATGTACTGGACATTCGCTGAAATCATCGCTCACGCCTCGCGCAACACGCGCTTACAGGTGGGGGATGTCATCGGCTCGGGCACCGTCGGCGGTGGCTGCCTGCTGGAGTATCCCGACGGAACCTACCCATGGCTCCAACACGGCGATGTCGTCGAACTGGAAGCGGAAGGGATTGGACTACTCAGGAACACCGTGGAATGAGCTACTCCTTGCTTTTTGGTTCTTCCGAGGCATAGGGTATGAGTAGCGACACGCGCCGGTTGGAGAAGTGGAACGGGTCCTGCGGATTACGCAGGCGGGTGTCGGCGTAGCCACGCACTTCGGCAACCTGCCCTTTCCACAAACCAGAGGCTTCCAGCAGCCGTCGGGCGGCGTTAGCCCGGTCTGCTGACAGTTCCCAGTTCGAATAACCGCCCCCGTAGCGATAGGGCTGGGCATCCGTGTGTCCCTCCACTATCACGCGGTTGTCCAGCTTGCTCACCTTCTGAGCAATGATACCAAGGAGCTGGCGCGCGGCGGGCGTCACGGTCGCGCTGCCCGTCTGGAAAAATACCGGCTGCTTTCCTTCCAGCAGTTCAATGCGTAAGCCTTCCTTCACAAACTCGATTTTTACATGCTCTTTGAGACGCGATAGTTCCGGAATGTTAGAGAGCGCGGTTTCTACATACTTTTTGAACTCTTCCAGATCCCGTTTTTCGGTCTCGCGATCCTTCTTGAGGACGGTTTTGCTATCTTTAGCAGCGCGAGGCATATTGGGTGTGTTTTTGCCACCGGGTGGAACGGTTTCGTTGATGGTGAACACCGCTTCACTTTTAGCGCGTACCGCCTGCATGAACCCAACAGGGTCGCGGAAGTAGGCAGCGATGGCAGACCGGGTTTTGGCATCCATTCCGATCAGCCACATGACCATAAAGAACGCCATCATCGCCGTCACGAAATCAGCGTAGGCGACTTTCCACGCACCGCCGTGATGCCCGTGTCCGCCGCCTTTTTTCTTAACGATTCGGATCTCGCCGCCGCCCTCTTTCGCCATCGCTCACCTCACTACGCCGCCTGCGCTGAGCCACCGCCCTTCACCGCCTCCTCCATCTCCTGGAAGCCTGGACGTACATGCGGTTCGATACTGCGTCGCGCGAACTCAATACAGGTCAACGGTGCATCGCCTCGCGCGAATGCAATCAATGCCTGACGAATACACTGGTAGTACTGCGCTTCTGCATGGGCATTATGCTCCAGAGAGGCGGCAAGTGGCTGGAACACACCGTACGCCAGCAACACGCCTAAGAAAGTTCCCACCAATGCTGCAGCGACCTTATGCCCAATCGTCTCGGGTCCCTGATCCAGGTAGCCCATCGTGATCACGACACCTAACACCGCCGCCACGATTCCGAAGCCGGGCATCGCGTCGCCGATTTTGCTCATCGCGTGCGAGGGACGCATCACCTCTTCGTGGTGTTTCTCGAGGTCTGTTTCAGTCAGCTCGGCTAACTCGAACGCACCCACCGCGCCGGTTAGCACGACCTTCATCGTATCGCACAGGAAATCGAGCGCGTGATGATTGCTCAGCAGGAAGGGATACTGTTGAAACAGAGAGCTTTCCTGCGGCTTTTCCACATGCTGCTCCAGTGCGAGCAGTCCCTCTTTTCGGGCAAGCGTGAACAGGGCGAACAGGGCTTGCAACAATTCCAAAAAGGTCTCTTTTTTGCTATAGGGACTGCCTTTCATCAGCCCCATGACGCTTTTGATGATGGCTGAGATGACGCTGGGCGGGTTCGACGCTACCAGCGCACCCAACCCTGCGCCGCCGATGATAACAAACTCCGAAATCTGGATCAGCGCGGCGATTTTACCCCCGTGCATGATAAACCCGCCGAACACCGCGCCGAACACAATGATAAAGCCGATAATCGTGGTCATGCCGCCCGAAACGCCTCCGGTGGGGGTTATTCCATATCGGGGGTAAAATTTCGCAAGACATCATGCACGATCTGCTGGGGCTGTTGCGCACGCGCTTTGGCTTCCCCGCCTTTCGTGAGGGGCAGGAGGAGGCGATTCGCGCCGCGCTGGAGGGCAAGCGCGTGCTGCTGGTGCAGCCCACAGGCTGGGGCAAGAGCCTTGTGTACCAGATGATTGCCGCGCTGAAGGGGCTGACGCTGGTCTTCTCGCCCCTGCGCGCCCTGATGCGTGACCAGGTGCGCCAAGCGAACGAGCGGTTCGGACTGCGCGCAGAGACCGTGAACTCCGATATGGACGAGGAGGCGCAACGCCTCGCCTTAGAGCGCGCCGCGCGGGGCGAGCTGGACTTGCTCTACATCGCGCCTGAACGCCTGCAGAACCCCCTGTGGCAGGAGTACCAGAGCCGACTGCCCATCCGCGCGGTGGTGATTGACGAGGCGCACTGCGTGTCGATGTGGGGGCACGACTTCCGACCCGAATATCGGCGGATTGTGAATCTTGTGCGCCTACTGCCGCGCGAAGTGCCTGTGGTCGCCGTGACCGCCACTGCCACCCCGCGCGTGGAGGCGGATGTGCGGACGCAAATCGGCGAGCCGTTCCACCTGCTGCGCGGCAGGCTGATGCGCCCCAACCTGTGCCTGCGCGTGATTGCCACCGAAAGCGAGGCGCATAAACTCGCGTGGCTGGCGCACCTACTGCAAACCCTGCCTGGCAGCGGGCTGATTTACACCGCCACGCGCCACTCCAGCGAAATCGTCGCGCAGTTCCTGACCGCACGTGGGCTACCAGTGCGCTACTACCATTCGGGGCTGGGCGAGGAGCGACCTGCTCTGGAGGAGCAACTACTGCGCAACGCACTCAAAGCC
>JAOAFW010000120.1 GCA_026416065.1 Fimbriimonadales bacterium | reverse complement strand
CCCGTGCACAGCATTTGCATCGTGAACTGGAATACGCGCGACCTGCTACGGGCGTGCCTGCGGTCACTCTATCGCCATCCGCCGTCGGAGCCGTTGGAGGACATCGTCGTCGATAACGCCTCCACCGACGGCAGCGCAGCGATGGTGCGCTCGGAATATCCAGAGGTCGTGCTGATCGCGAATGCCGAGAATCTCGGCTACGCGCGGGGCAACAATCAGGCGATGGAGCGGGCGCAGGGCGAGTTCATCCTGCTCCTGAATCCCGACACGGAGGTTTATGAAAACACGCTGAGCAACGCCCTCGCTTTCATGCGCACCCACCCGGAAGCGGGGGCGATGGGCGCGAAGCAGCTTTTCCCGGACGGGCGCGTGCAGGCATCCGTGCGCGGATTCCCCACGCCCGCGAATCTGCTCTTTGAGGTGTCGGGGCTGGCGCGGCTGTTTCCAAACTCGCGACGGTTGGGAGGCTACCGAATGCGCTGGTTTACCTACGACGCCGCCGCCGAAGTCGACCAGCCGATGGCAACCTTCCTGATGACGCGCCGCACGGTCATCGAACAGGTCGGGCTGATGGACGAGGCGTTTCCTCTCTTTTTCAACGATGTGGACTGGTGCTACCGTATCAAGCAGGCGGGCTGGAAGATCTATTTCGTGCCTGAGGTGCAAATTCTGCATCATGGGGGCGCGAGTACGAAGCAGGTGCGCCTGAGCGCAATCCGCGAGTCCCACCGCGCCCTCGAGGTGTTTTACCACAAGCATTATCGGGGACGGCTGAATCCGTTGCTCTATGCCCTCTGCGTCGGGGCGATACGATTGGGCGGGTGGCTGAGGATTGCACTCGCACGAAAAAAACAAACTCATCATTTAAAACCCTGCTAATCCTGCGAAGACGCGATGCTTTGCCCCAGACAGTCCAACAGAGCGCATACGCATAACTCGATTATATTGAGTCGCGCGGCGCGGGTGCCATCAGGTACACTTAGGGGTGAAGCAAGCCACTTGTACAGGAGGTGTGCTATCGCAAACGAGAAGATTACGCGGGAGATCTTAGTAAATGTCTCGCCACGCGAGACGCGAATTGCAGTTTTAGAAAACGGACAGTTGATGGAGTTGCGCTTTGAGCGGGGCGAGCGCGTGGTAGGGAATATCTACAAAGGCGTCGTGCAGAATGTACTGCCCGGCATGGACGCGGCGTTTGTGAACATCGGGCTGGAGCGCAATGCCTTTCTGTATGTAGGCGACATTTTGCCCGAAGGAGGCGACGCCGAGGAAGCCCCACAACCGCTCAGACGCTCCGAGCTGCGCAAGCGCAACATTGGTGAACTGCTCAAAATCGGGCAGGAGATCCTGGTGCAGGTAGTTAAAGCACCCCGCGGCACGAAAGGGGCGCGCGTGACCACCCGCATCACCCTGCCGGGACGCTATGTGGTGCTGATGCCCGAGGGTGCGTCGCTCGGCGTGTCGCGCAAAATCGAGGATCGCAACGAACGCGAACGCCTGCGCCAAATTGGACAAAAACTCCACCCCCAAGGCTTCGGACTCATTCTACGCACGGAGTCGGAAGGCAAAACCGAAAAAGAAATCGGGCAGGATATCGAGTACCTGGTACAGCTGTGGCAGCAGATACGTGAGAACATCGCGAACGCACAAGCCCCTGCACTGGTACATCGTGACGCTACCCTGCTCTACCGCGTGCTGCGCGATGTGTTCTCCTCGGAAGTCGACCGCCTCTGGATCGACGATCCCGAAGAGTACGAGAAAGTCCACGAGGTGCTGAAGGTCATCGCGCCTGCGCTGCGTAACCGCGTGATGCTTTATGACAAACCGACGCCGATGTTCGAGCATTTCAACATCGAGAAAGAAATGGAACGCCTGATGCGACGCAAGGTGTGGCTCAAGTCGGGTGGCTACCTTACCATCGACGAGACCGAAGCCTTCACTGCCATCGATGTGAACACGGGCAAGTTCACCGGTAAGACCTCACTGGCAGAGACCATTCTGAAAACGAATCTGGAAGCCGTTGAGGAAGTGTGCCGTCAGTTGCGCCTGCGCGACATCGGTGGGATCATCGTCATCGATTTTATCGATATGGGACGCAAGAGCGACCACCGTCAGGTGATGCAGGCGTTGCAGCGCATGCTCAAGCGCGACCGCGCGCGGTTTCGGATTGGGCGCATCAGCTCGCTGGGGCTGGTGGAGCTGACGCGCAAGCGCACGGGCGAATCGGTTACGGAGAGCCTCACGCGCCCCTGCCCCACTTGCCACGGACGCGGGCGCATCCCCGCGTCTGACACGGTGAGCCTCTGGATCGAACGCGATCTGGAGGCGCGCGCCCGCAAAGAGCAGGTGGAGGCGTACCTGATTGAGGCGCACCCCAGCGTGATTGAGCATCTGGTGGGCGAGGACGGCGTGAACATCGACCTGCTGGAGCACAATCTGGAAGTAGGATTGTTCGCACGCGCACGCCCCGAACTCGCTATAGACGAGTACCGCATTCAGGGCGGCGCGTTGGAGACCCTCAAACGCCAGTACCTGCCGTATAAACTGTTGCAGGTGGTGGAGTGTCAGCTGGTACCCTCTGCCATCGATGAGGAGAACAAGGTCGCCTTCACGAAAGACGGTTATCTTATCCTGTGGGAGACGGAGCCGCCGAAACAGAGCATCACAAAGGTGACCATCAGCGAGGCGCGTCGTTCGTTCGCGTTCGCTGAACCCGTGTATGAGGGCAAACTGAAAAAGGCGGAAGTGATGTAGCAGGTACAATCTATGACGAACCCACTGGAGGCAACCCAAATGGCAAACCTGGAATTACGACAGATCCAGCTCAATCTGAACGCACCACTTGGACCGTTGAACGATGTGCGACGTATGCGCATCATGGAAGCGGTTGGCGAGAGCTTCAATCCTCAACCTGTTCCGATTGCAGGCGCGATTGCGCTGGTCAACCCTCTCTCGCGCGAGGCGATTTTCATGAACGAGAACCAGATTCAGTACACCTGCGACGGGATGCCTGCCCAGTTCTCGCCCTCGCGCGTCGAGACCCTGCTCAGCGCAATACGCGATACGCTGCTGCTGGAAGACCGATTCCCCATGATTTTGCAGGTGATTGCTCACCAGGACGCCAACGGCTCGGCGTTTGAGAAAACTGTGGAAGCGTTCACGCCCATCCCGCCGAACACGCTGCGCGGCTACTTCCCCGGATTGCGTGGGTTAGGGTTGCGTATCACGTTTGAAGAGACGCCCTATATCTGCGACCTGCGCATCGAGCCGCTGTTCAGTGACCCCGCCTACTTTTTCATTCAGTTTAACGCAGGCTCCCAGCAGACGGCGCAATCCATTGCAGCGACGGTAGACGATACTGCGAACTGGCTGAACCGACTTCAGGGCGATATCGGCGATGTTATTCAAGAGATTCTGGGCGCGTAGGCAGGAAGCCGACGCGGAATCGCGAACCGAAACGCCCATGCATGAGATTACCGCCGAGTTCAGCGCGGAAGAGTTGAGCAGTGCGCTCCCCGAAGAGCCGTTGCGCATTGTCCCGCGCATCAAGTTTGTCGCCCGGTCGGAGATAGGACATGCCCGCGAGAACAACGAGGATAAGTTCGACTTCTATGAGCCTGATGAGGAGAACCTGCTGGCAGCGCGCGGGAGCGTGTTCCTGGTCTGCGATGGCATGGGCGGGCATAACGCAGGACAAATCGCCAGTGAACTCGCCGCGAAACAGTTCCTGCATGCGTATTATCATCTCGGCGGAACGGCGCAGGAGGCGGCACGGCAAGCCGTATTGCTCGCCCATCAGTATATCGCCGAAATGGCAAGCAAAATCCCCTCGCGCTATGGCATGGGTACCACGCTCACCGCACTCATCCTCAAACAGGACGAGGGCATCCTGGTTCAGGTGGGTGATAGCCGCTGCTACCGATCGCGTGAGAGCATACTCGAACAAATCTCGCGCGACCAGACGCTGGTGGCGCACCTCGTGGAGCAGGGTATCCTGACTCCAGAACAAGCGAAGTATCACCCACAGCGCAACGTGATTCGGCAAGCCGTCGGCGTGGCTGACCCCAGCGAGCCGTTCGAACCCGACATCGAGACCTTCCCCTTGCAGGCGGGCGATGTGTACCTGCTCTGCTCCGACGGGCTGACCGATATGGTGGACGACGCCGAGATTGAGCAAGTTCTTACTTCCGAGCCGCTCACCCGCGCCGCGTGGAAGCTCGTCGACCGCGCCCTCGCCAACGGCGGACGCGATAATGTAACCGTGCTGCTGGTACAGGTGCAAGCGTTGGAGCCGCGCGAAACCTCAACGAGTTAGGAGGCAGACATGAACGCAGAGAACGGCTCGCTCCATCTCACACTGGCGATAACGCAGCTGGCGATTCTGGCAGGGCTTTGGCGGGCGTCGCAACGGCAAGACCTGACGCCTACCGCACGGCGCGGACTGCAATTTGCGTTGATTATAAGCCGGCTTGCTTTCCTGATGCAAATCAGTTTCTGGCTGATTAGTAAAGCCCCTGCAGCTCCTCTCGCCGTCGCGCTACGCGATGGGGCAATCGTCGTCTTGATTGTCTCAATTTTCGCGCTGCTTATCGGGACGCTGATTTGGGTGCTGAGAGGGGGACTTCGACCGTCGTAGATTTTTTATAGCAAGTCCAACATTCACAAAAATTTAAAGCGATGTTTTCACTAATTTCTCAAGCTTTGTTC
>JAOAFW010000115.1 GCA_026416065.1 Fimbriimonadales bacterium | reverse complement strand
CCCCCACACAGGACGCTACAACCTGCTGCGCGCCGTGAACAAGGACAAAGACCAGTCCTACGTGTTGTATATGCTGAATCAGGAGCAGTTGCGTCGCGCGATTTTCCCACTGGGAACCATGCCGACCAAGACCGAGACGCGCCGCCTCGCCGCCGAGTTGGGGCTATGGACGGCGAACAAGCCCGACAGTCAGGAGATTTGCTTCGCGGCGCACGCAGGCGGCTATCACCAGTTCCTGCGCGCGGTGACGCCCGACGCTTTCAAGCCGGGCGAGATTCGCGACAGCTCAGGGCGCGTGCTGGGCATGCACAACGGCATCGCACTGTATACCATCGGGCAGCGCAGGCGACTGGGAATCAACACGAACGGTAAGCCGATGTTCGTGCTGCGTATTCTCCCCCACGAAAACGCGATTATCGTCGGTGACGAGGCGGAACTGCTCGAACGTGAGATGACCGTCGGGGATGTGGAGTGGAGCAGCATTCCGTATCTGGACGAGCCTCTGCGCGTGCGGGCGAAGATTCGGTATAATGCCCCCGCTATGCGGGCAACGCTCTACCCGCTGGATGAGCCGACGCGCGTGCGCGTGGTGTTCGATGAACCCGTGCGGGCGATCACACCGGGACAATTTGGCGTATTTTATCGGGGTGAGACAGTGGTAGGAGGCGGCGTCATCGAGGCGCCCTACGCGGCGAGCCCTGACACGGAGACAACCGATCAGGCGGTGAAGCGAGCGTTGCAAATCGTGCAACCGTTCCTGCTGGAGGCGGCAGAGGTATGACTGACGTTCTGCTGTTGATACTGATTGCGCTGATGAGCGTCACACTGCTCGTGCTGGCATGGGCAGTGATAGGCTTGCTTATCGTGGCGAAGCGTGAGCTACCCAAACTCCAGCAGCAGGTCAACGAAATCAACGGGCGCGTGGTGCAGGTGCTCGATGAACTCGTCCCTACCCTACACGGGGCGACGCTGACGCTCAAAGAGGCGGAGCGCGCCCTGCACGAGGCAGCGGAGACCGTTGAGAACCTGCATATTGTGAGCGACAACATCCGCCACAAACTGGAAGTGGCAGATGCCGTGGGCGCGAAAGTGCGTCGTCTGCCCGAAAAGACAGCGCGATTTCTGGGCAGGTTAATGCATCAAGGTTTCAAACTGGGTGGACAGATCCTCAGTGCGCAGATCGAGAAGCGATTGACAGGAAAACGAGCGACAGTCTATGACGGCGTTCAGGGGTTAGGTGCACCGCCCAATCAGGGCAGTGGCTTAGACAGTCCTGTCCAATTCGACTCCCGTGGCTTGAGTGAGTCGTCCAAACACGATGGCGGGCACACCATTGTACAAGATACGAGCACGGGCGGGGATGCCCGTGCCACAGAGGAGAATTCCGCTCTGCAACAGGCGGAGAGCGTCCCGACAGGGGAGGCAACAACACACATCACACACAAGGAGGGATAGACGATGCATAACCAAGACGAACGCAGCGGCGTGTTGTATTTGCTGGCGGGAATCGGGCTGGGCGTGCTGATTGGCGCGGGGATTGGCTTGCTTTTCGCGCCCAAGTCGGGCGAAGAGATGCGCGGCGACATCGGGCAACGACTGCACGACCTCAGCGAGAAGGTGCGCGAGCTGAGCCATCAGGTCTCGGAGCGCGCAGGCGAGGTCGGACGCAACTTGCGCGAGCGCGTGAGCCGCAAGGCGCACGAGGTCGCCGAAGAAATCGCGCCCGAAGAAGCCTGACCCGTTATGTGGCGCGTACTGGGCTGGGCAGTGGTCGTCTCCACTGCCCTCGTTTTTCTGTATTTCGTGCGGTCGTCCCTGGTGCCGTTTCTCATCGGGGGCATTATTGCACTGCTACTGAACCCCTTCGTGGAAGCCTTATGCCGAAGGGGCTACGCACGCGGGCGCGCCATCCTGAATGTGTTTCTGGCATTCCTGCTGCTGGCGATAGGCTTGAGCTTGATGCTTGCACCTGCCTTTTATGCGCAGGCACAGGAAATTATTCAGACCTTCAATCAGAAAGGCAACGGCGACATCACAAAAGTCATCAACCGCTGGGTGCAAGACGCACAGACCTACCTGGAGCAAGAAATTCCCAAGCGGCGTGAACTGGTGGAACGCAACGCCGAACTCCTCAAACGGCTGGGTCTCCCCACAGAGCCGGACGCGCTCGCCCGCGCGCTGACGACCCGTGTCCAACGACGCGCCAACGAGTTGGTTCTGGACAACGCCGCGCGGTATATCAACTCTTTCCTCAACACACTACTGGGTATCCTCTCAAAGGCGATCTGGATCATCCTGATTCCGATGAGCGCGTACTTCTTTCTGCTGGATATGCCGGGTCTACAAAAAAGTTTTCTGTTTATGGTGCCCCCAGCGCAGCGCGCTGCTGTGCGCCAGCTAATGAGTGAGATTGGCGCGCTCTTTTTCCGCTATATTCGTGGCATCGTGACCGCGTCGCTGACCTATGGCGCGGTGAGCATGCTATTCTACTGGCTGGTGGGCGCGCCGAACCCTGTACTGCTGGGCGTGCTCGCCGCAATACTGTACCCCATCCCCTACTTAGGCGCATTTCTGATTGCACTGAGCTCCTTCGTGTTCACGCTCATCTTCGGACCTGCGCATCCCCTCTTCTTCATCGTTTCGCCAAGCACGGTATGGCACGCGATTGCAGTCGTGGCAGGGGCGATGGTGGTCAACACGCTGTTTGACCTGATAATCACTCCACGCTTGCTCGGTGGGGCGGTGGGCTTGCGCCCGCTGGGGGCACTAATTGCAATCGTGGTTGGCTCGAACTGGGGTATTTGGGGCATGCTCCTCGCGGTACCGGTCGCCACCACTTTGAAGATTATCATTGAGCGACTGCTTCACTTCTTCTACGGCGAGGCGGACTTTTTGGAGCTGCCGGAAGCCCCTGAAGCGACTGCAGCTAATCAAGAGCCCGCGCCTGCCGCTTCGGATTAGAGGAGTAAGTTCCTCGAAGATAATCGGATAGGATGCGTCGGCGCACCCCCGTTAACGCGCCTCCCGCGGACGAGGACGACATCTTGGAACCGCTGCTGCGGATGCGTCGGGAAGTGCGCCAACGAAAAGCTTATAAGTGCTTCCCGTGAGGAATCATACTGCAGTCGGTACGACGGCGTCCCTGCCGTCGTGTTCCTTGCCTTGAACAGTGCGTGCATGACGGCGGGGACGCCGTCGTACCATCCGCCGCGCCTCAATAGTATCATATTTCGCGGGAAACACTTACCAATCGGGACGTCAAATGTCGTTGCGCCCTCACCCCCAACCCCTCTCCCACGTGGCGGGAGAGGGGGCAGGGGGTGAGGGCAAACACCCCACTAACACCCACTGCCGAAGTTGAACAATACCTCCAGCAAGTCCGCGTCGTCCACCACGCCGTCGCCGTTCACATCCGCAGGGTTGCTGCCTGATTGCCCGAACGCAAACAGCACCTGCAGCAGGTCGGCGTCGTCCACACAGCCGTTACCGTCCACATCGCCATCAAGCCTGGTGTCAAGTAAGAACGCCTCATGGCGATTGGATGTAGCGTTGTAGCCGATGCCTGCAATAAAGCGACCATTGTGTGATACTGCCGTAGGATACAGTTTGGAGCCATCTGACAAAAGCGAGGAGTAGACTTGACTTATCTCGCGCGGACCGTACCACCCTCGCCGATGAAGAAAACCAGCGGGCGAAGAAGTGGGATAACCATAGTCGTCATATTCAACGACATAACCTTGACCGACTATAACACTTCCATCATGAGATACACCAAAAGGCCAGCGAGCAATCTCGTAATAGTATACACAGGAATTTGGGCAAGTTGGAGACCAGATTATGCCGCGTCGCGTTAGTACAGTATAACCTCCTGCATTAGACACCCGCGAAGCTAAGACCCACTGCCCGTCACCCGATATGCTGAGTACACGGAGGGAGTAAAAAGGATAGCCGAATGGATCAAAATCGCAGTCGAAGGGTAACATCTCGAGATTGCGCCTATCAATCCACCTTGCAGGGAGAGTACAGCTATTATAATATACCTCTCCAGCGACGATGCGTCCATCCGCAGAGACATCAACAGCGTAGAGTGGCGGGTGTACCACGTTACCGTCTTCCCACAGTATGCCTGAGACAATCACAACACGACCGTTTGCAGAAACTGCCGTTGCTTCGCTAGAGCTATATAGCCCTAGCGGTGCAAGTTGTCCATCAACCCAGCGTACCGCACCCGAACCCGAGATCCAACCTACGATGATGCGTCCATCAGCGGAAATATCATTTGCGCGGCTTTCTGAATTGTCCGAGGGTACAGCAAGGTATTCAAACACGCTGCCGTTCCACCTGAAGGCACGGGAGCGTCCATTCAACCGTGTGGTACCGACGACTAAGCCAGTATCTGAGACTGCGGAGACGCCCTTGTAATTGAAGTAACCGTAGTCAAAGTATCCGACTGCGTTTCCAGACCAGTACAGCCTCTGCGCTTCACCACTCGTCCACGCGCCAAGCCCCACGCTCAGCGCCACAATCGCCTTTACGCCCAACTGCTTTAGTGTGTGTCTCATTGCTTTACCTCCATCGTTCAGACTTTTCGTACCGCCGCGCGGTACACCCGTATTATACACCGTTTTCTTTTCGATTCCTGCCACTGCAAAACAAATTCCTCCCAATTCAGGGGGCAATCCGTCCCAGTCAAACAGCGGGCGCGGAGGGAACCAACGATGCGATGCGACTTTGTCAAAGGTCCTGACCGCACATTTGAAGCCCTACTGGGGCAGTTTCTGGCAAACCTCGCACCTGTCGCAACCACGCTGGGCAGTTAGCGCAATCCCTTCTCCTGGAGCACCGCATCTCCCCACTCCGCATCCGCCTCCGACAGCGCGGGCTTTGGCGGCTGACGATAGTCAATCAACAAGTGATACCGCCCCTGCTCATACACCTTGTCCACCAACG
>JAOAFW010000032.1 GCA_026416065.1 Fimbriimonadales bacterium | reverse complement strand
GGCTGTTCAGCACAAACTTGGGCTTTTCCCAGATTTTGACCAGCTCATCCTCAAACGCGGCGATGTAGTCTATCACGCGGTAGGCGACGCGTTTGAGGGCTTGCAGTTGCTTCAGGCGCACATCTGTCCATTCTGTGTTCGGCTCCTCGCCTGGCTTGCCCAGCAGATATTGCCACAGCCACAAATCAAACTGCTCGCGCAGGAAACTTTTCGCATCCTTGCATAGGAAGTAGTCCACCTCGCTTTGCCGTTCGAACACGCGGAACGCCCGCTCCAGCGTCGCTTCAGTGGGCACAGCGTCCGTGAAGCGCTTGAGTCCGAGGGCGTCGCGGATTCGGCGACGGATTTCGGCAAGGTCAGTTTGCCTGCCGCGTTCCGAATAGGTCATCATGAAGACCAGCGCGCCGTCGCTCTGGCGTATCTGCTTAAACTCAAACACCAGCTCGCGCTTTTCGTTCGCCTTTTTGTGCTCTAAGGTGGAGGCGTCAAAGAAAAACTTGAAGCCATCCACCTCAGTTTCCATACTGCGGAACAGGCGGTCGGTCTTCACATAGTAGAGGCGTTGCATTTTCCAAAACAACATCACATCCTGCGTCTCAGTGTAGACGCGCTCATAAACGCTCTGATGATACGGCGTGAAAAAGAAGCCTATCGAGCCTGTCTCTTTACTGATGTAGCGGTTGAGGAATGTGTAGAGTTTATCGAACAGCTCCTCGCGGAACTCTGGAAACTCACGCAGCTGCTCGGTAATGAACTCCTGCAGGGCAGGGCGCATGGCGTGCTGGAAGTAGCGCGTTTTGAGACGCATCAGGTTGATGTAGCCCGACTCGCCTTCCACAGGCACGCCCACAAACAGGTTCTGCAGCGTGTTCCAGAACTGCTCCTCTTTACGCCCAGTCACGACTCTGAGTATACCTTCCGAGCCTTTCTCTACCTCCGTTATTGGTAATTGATGTGGGGCGATGTCAAGCGGTCCCGGCCGGGACCGCTTGACATCGGGCGGGGCTTATTCAACGTATTCCTGCGCGGAGCAGGGCGTCGCGCATCGCGTCTTGCAGCGCAGGACGTTCGTTCGCCATTATCACCAACGGAACCAGCTCGCCCAGCCCCTGCGCCGTGCGGAACACCTGCTCGAACGCCGCCGTCGCCAACTCGCGCTCCACGCGCTCGAACGCCTGCTGAATCGCCCACCACTCGTAAACGGGCATCACCCGTTCGAACCAGTAGCCCGGTTGCTGAACCGCCTGCCAGCGGGCGAGCGTGGTCAGCAGCAGGGACAGCTCCGCCTCGCGCACGCCCGTCAGCTCCGCCTGCCCCAACGCCAACGCCCGCACCGCCTGCACGCCCGTCGCCACCTGCGCCAACGCCGTATACAGCTCCTGTACCGTCATCGCGCCCTCGCCTCCCAGAGTGTGTCGTGCAGTGCGTGGTAGAGTGCGCCGACCAGCACGGGGTCTTGCGGGTCGCGACTGCCCACGCGCGTCGCCTCGTCCAGGATGCGCCCTAAGCAGGCGGGCAGCCCCGCGAACGCTTGGCGCAACGCCAGATACGCCAGCTCGCGCCGCAGCTCGTGGTAGGCGCACTCGACCCGCTCGCGCGTCTGCCACGAGGTGGGGAAATCGCACCGCCACAACTCGTGGTAGGCGTCCTCCAGCGCGTGGTAGGCGTCGACCAGCTCCGCCACGCTGCCCGTCGGCGCGTTCACCATCGCCTGCCCGCCCTGCTCGCGGGCGTCTAACAGCCGTTCGCGCCACTGAATCGCCGTTTCCATAGCGCGGGCATTTTAGCGTGCGCGGCGCGGGGAAAGTCAAGTTTCGGCGCGGCGTTCTGGCCGCGAATCTCCGCTTAAGCGCGATTCGGGATGTGAACGCTGCGGGCGGGGCAAATGTCAAGCGGTCCCGGCCGGGACCGCTTGACATGCGCCTGTGCGTTCACCCCGCGAATCCCCGCTTAAGCGCAGGCGGGCGGTGTGAACGCTATTCCAGCAGGGTGCGTTTGCGGGCGATTCGGCGCAGGACTTGACATTCCTGCCCCCGCTATGCTACACTACGGACTGTCGCGGCGCGGGCGTGCCCGGTGCGCACGGGGTTGGGGTTGCGTGGGGCGCGCGCCCCAACGGGTAGGGTCTGGCGCGGGGCGTGAGAACGCGCGACTTTTAATCCGTGGGTCGAGGGTTCGATTCCCTCCCGGCTCACCACGACGGTCGCGACACTGACCACCCCACCACCGTTAGCACGACGCTGATAAG
>JAOAFW010000402.1 GCA_026416065.1 Fimbriimonadales bacterium | reverse complement strand
TTACACGGCTGATGAAAGCCCATCTGAACGATATTTGGGAGCGCGTGGAGACGATTATCCGCGAAGAGGAGGCGGAGTCGGCGGCGCGCCAGACAGCCCATCAGGAGCTGCACGACGCGATGGCATCGTCCCGGGTGGACGAAGTCCCTGCAGCCACTTCGCCCGGCAAGGCTTCGGGGACGACCCGCGCCACGGAACTGGAACGCGCCTATCGCGTGTTGGGGGTCTCGGCGGACGCTGACCTCGCCGCAGTGCGCCGCGCCTATCGGGAACTGATTGCCCGCAGCGACCCCAGCCGTTTCCCGGAAAACACGCCCGAACGCGAAAAAGCCGAACAGATTCGCCAGCGTATCGAGCAGGCGTACCAAACGTTGCTGCTACACTTAGACCACAGTGCGCAGCGGTTCCGGAACCTCACGGTGGATTAGCGTCGTCCTGCCAGCTCGAAAAGCGCGGTGAGCAGCAGCGGCGCGTAAGGCGTTTCCAGCAGGCGGAACCAGATGTAACCGACTCGGCTCCCGTTGGGCAAGCGTATCCACACTGCGCTGTCGCCCCAGTTATGTCCCTGCGCGTCGTAGAGCGTCGCGAGGGGCGTGTATCGGGCGTCGGCGGGAGCGAGATGGCGCAAGGCGGGACGCCACCGCCGGTCGCCTCCCTCGGGGAAGGGGAGGGGCGATTCGCCTGCCCCCTGAACCACCGCGCGGTTCAGGCGGAACTGGAAGCCGGGCGTGGGGGGCGTCTCGAAGCCCGTTTTGCCCGCTTCGGGGCGGTCGGCGCTGCCCGCGATGGGGAGCCCGAACAGCCCGGCGCGATTGACTTCCTTACCATCGGCATAGTAGAAGGGGAAGGGCGCGCTGGGCAACGCCAGCAGAGTGCCGCCCGACTGAAGATAACTTTGCAGCGCGCGGTCGACATCGCCCGCCGCGTTCACCTGCGCACGATAGCCCTCGCCTCCGGCGTACACCAGCGCGGCATACCGCTGGGATGTCAGCCGATTCGGGGCGACCAACGCGGCGTACTCCAGCGGCTCCACAGGCAAGCCCACCTCCAGTAACCAGAACAGCGCTTCCGAGTGCGCCTCGGGGAGGAGCCCGAGGGTCTTGCCTTGCCAAAGTCGGCGCAGGTTCGCCACCCTCTCGCCCGTCACGGCGGTGAGGGGCGTCGCCATGCGCGGTCGCTCGCCCAGCTGTTTGAAGCGGGGCGCATACACCGCAGTCGTGCGCAACTCGCGGTCGCCATGCTCCACTGATGGCTCAATCTCGCTGCCTTCGTGCCACTCGTTGAAACTGGTGATGAGTACCCAGTCCGGGTTCAGCTTCAGCACTGCTTCCCACTGCTGGCGGTACCCGTCGCCGTTGAACCGCTCGGTGCGAATGCCGGGCTGACGAATTTTCGTATCGTCGTAGGCGGGGATGATGGTGGCGCAGGCGATGCGCCCAAACGCGCCTGCCGTCTGGAGCGCGTCGCGATAGTGCGCCTCTATGGTCGGCTGAACCGCGCTCAGGGGCTTGCCCTGCAGGGCGAGGACGGGGTTGTAGGTGTGGACACCGTCGAACACGCGCGCCGCGCTGCGCCCCAGCGAGTCGCCTATCGCGCAGACGCCCGGCGGGCTCTCCTTCGCAATCGTTTCCAGGACCCACGCCCACTGTGCAAGGCTGAGTTGTCCCAGCGCGCGCTCGTAAAGAAACAGCACCGGGCGTTTGTCCACCTTCAGGTAAGCAGGATGGGCGGCGTACCGCTGCAGGATGTGGCGCAGGTCTCGCAACACCGAGCGGGGGTCGCCCGGTTGGGGAACCGTTTCATAGTAGAGGCACACCGTGAGCCTGTGCTGCTGCGCGGTGTCCAGCAGGCGCGGCAGGGGCTTCTCCTCGTAGCCGCCGATGCCCCACCACGAGGAGATGAAGCCGTCGATGCCCGCCGTACGCGCCCAGCGACAGTGCTGGTCGATGACTTTCGGGTCGTTCGAATCGTAGGCGCCCAACACCTGTCTCTTATACACATCTCCGAGC
>JAOAFW010000398.1 GCA_026416065.1 Fimbriimonadales bacterium | reverse complement strand
AGATGTGTATAAGAGACAGCTGCAGGCGTTCGCCAAGCTTCAGGGCACAACGCCGCTTTACCTGTGGCTGGTGGGCGATGGCGAGCTGCGCCCTGCGATGGAGCAACTCGCGGGGGAACTGGGCGTCGCCGCGCGGGTGTGTTTCTGGGGAGTGCGCTCGGATGTGGCGGATATTCTCAACGCTGCCGATATTTTCACCCTCCCCTCTAAATACGAGGGCAACCCAATGTCGGTGATGGAGGCGATGGCAACGGGACTGCCCGTCGTAGCCTCTCGCGTGGGCGGCATTCCCGAACTGGTGGAAGAGGAACAGATGGGCATACTCGTCCCTGTAGGCAACGAGCCTTGCTTAGTGCAAGCGTTGCAAACGCTGGTCGATAATCCCGACCAGCGCCAACGGATGGGTCAAGCTGCCTTGCAACGTGCGAGGGAACGGTTTGACATCCGAAACACCGTGAAGCAATACGAGGATTTGTACGATAAGATACTGCTGGAGACTCACGCTTGAGGCTTCAAGCGACGGATTATCGACTCAGGGAGCTTCCGCAGATACAGACCGAGCACACTGGGGACTTCACGATAGATATGCAGCGCTTCCCTCAAACGCGCCCGCTTGATTGCCTGGCGAAACTCGTGAAGGCGCTGCAAACCCAGCTCTCGCCGGTAGTCAATTAAAGCCATTTTTCTGAGCCGTGCGTCTTGCTGCATCTCGGGCAAGCTGAGTAGTGTGTGGTAGAGGGTGTGCGTTCGACTCAGGTCTGTGCGTAGCTGACGAATCACCGAGTTGGGGTGGACCCGATAAACATAGAGCGCCTCGGGCGCGACTATAACACATCCTGCTCGATAAATCACCTGAATCTGAAAAATATAATCCCCCCCCCTCAGAATGCCCGGAATATAGTGGAGGTGGTGTTCGCGGATTAATCGATGATGCATCAGTGGCTGACCGGCGATATGCCCGTACACATACTGGTAGACACTATAGCGAGTGAGGCGGCTCGGGTTGGGATACACAGGCGACATCCGTCTCACCTGGCTTTGTCCTGTCTCGTCGTTGTAAGTGCGCCACAGGTCAATCACGACCTGTTCTCCTGTATCGCGAGCAATATGAAGTAAACGCTCCAGCCGTTGTGGTTCATACCAGTCGTCAGCATCCAGCAGAGTAATCCATTCGCCCTGCGCCACATCCAGCGCACGGTTGCGCGCCCCACACTCGCCCAAGTTCTGCTCGTTGCGAATCAGTTTGATGCGCGGGTCGTCCAGATACCGCTCCACCACCTGCGCAGTGTTGTCGGGCGAGCAGTCTTCCACGATAATCAGCTCCCAATCGGGCATAGTTTGCGCCAGCACCGATTCAATGGCTTGCCCGATATACGGTTCTGCCTTGTACGCAGGCGTAAGGATGGAGACCAACGGCCGCTGCGCCATACATCGGGATTATACCACAGTCGGATGAGGAAGTGTGGTAGAATTCGCACTGCATGAGCGCGGAGCCGTTGCGTCGGAGGGCGGTGCGGGCAGGGCTGCACCTCACGCTGCGCCGGATTGCAGGGCTGGTTTTAGGCTTCATTGGTCTGCTCTACCTCACGCGGATTGTTGGTCCCGAAGTCTACGGCGCATACGCTGCGGCGATGGGCGTAGTGGGCTACTTTTTGACTGTGGGGGCGCAAGGGGGACGGATTTACCTGATTCGTCAACCTGAAACTACAGAGCGCAACCTGTTCGACCTGACCTTCTGGTGGCTGCTGGGGTTGAGCGGCGGTGTCGCTATCGTCCTGACCGGCGCAGGGATAAGCTTGCTGGCAATAGGCTATCGTGAGGCACAGTTTGCGACGGCTCTGGCAGCGATAGCGGGACTCTTGCCGATGGGGCTTGTGCGGGGGGTGCCTGCTGCGTTGCTGGAACGCGAGTTGAATTACAGAAAACTGGCAGCGGTTGAGATCGCTGGGCAGTTGCTATTTTATCTGGTGGGCATTCCTCTGGCATGGAATGGGATGGGTATCTGGGCGCTGATTGCTGCCTACGGGGGCAGCGAGGCGCTACAAACGGTATGGCTGTTCAGGGCAGCACGCTATGTGCCACGCTGGTACTGGAACCGTGCGGATTTTCGAGAGAGTGTTATCGAGAGCCTCAAGATGTCAGCAGGCGCGTGGGCATATGAACTGCGTCGCTTCGCAATACCACTGGTGCTACTTCCCCTTGCAGGCGAGCGTGCTGTAGGTTATTATGCCCTCGCCGAACGAATTGTGGGAAGCCTCTCCTTCGTGACAACGGCAATTGCCCAGTTGAGCGTACCTATCTATGCCAAGCTGCAACAGCGTCCGAACGAACTACTAAGAGCCATCCAGATCTCTGCACAAGCACAATTACTGGGCTTCAGCGGCTTCGCGCTGGCAGTGATTCTGGCAGGGCAGGCAATCCTGCCGCGGATTTTCGGCAGTGAGTGGGACATTCAGACGGTCATCCTGACAACGGCGGTTTCCAGCGCACACATGATGTTGTTTGTGGTGTTCGGCGCACAAGCGCAGGCGATGTATGTGATTCGCAAAACGAGCTTCATGCTCTGGCTAAATGTGCTTCTCGTTGCTCTTCTGTTCCCCTGCACACTACTGTTTACCTGGCTGATACCCGCGCCTTACAAGCCTGCTGGGTTTATGCTGGGCTACCTGCTGGCGCATCAGCCGAACCACCTGTTGCTGCACCGCGCGGTAAGCCGCTGGATTGGCAAGCCAATTTACGGAATGAACTTGGTCTGGTCAGTCGGCTTAGGTGCGGCGATGTTCGCCCCGTTCACGGGCTATTGGTCGCTGTTGGGACTGCTGGTGTTTCTGCACCCTGCCAGTTGGAGCGCAATACGAGAAATTAAGAACCTGCTACGAGAGGCACGTGCGACAAGGCAACCTGACGAGACACCCGCTTAAGCAAACAGGTACACTTTTAGGGGAGTATACTCGAATGCCCAGAGTAGTCGTTACAGGCGGCGCGGGCTTCATCGGCTCGCACTTAGTAGATCGACTCATCGCCGAAGGTTGGCAGGTCGTGGTGATGGACAACCTTATCACTGGCAGGCTGGAAAACCTCCAGCACCTGATGGGGCACGACAACTTTCAGTTCGTTCATCACGATGTGTGCGAGCCATTTGACATAGAAGGACAAGTAGACTACGTGTTTCATCTCGCTTCCACCGCCAGCCCTGTGGACTTTGTGAGGCACCCTCTGGAGACGCTACGGGTGGGAGCTTACGGCACAGAGAACGCGCTGGAGCTGGCGTTGCGCAAGGGCGCGAAGTTCCTGTTCAGCTCCACCTCCGAAGTCTACGGCGACCCGCTGGTGCATCCGCAACCGGAAACTTACTGGGGAAATGTGAACCCGATTGGCCTGCGCGGCGTGTACGATGAAGCGAAACGGTACGCCGAGTCGCTGGTGATGGCATACCATCGCTATAAAGGGGCGGACACCCGAATCGTGCGTATCTTCAACACCTATGGCGAGCGAATGCGCTTTGACGATGGACGCGTGGTGCCGAACTTTGTGTGCCAGGCATTACAAGGCGAACCGATTACGGTGTACGGCGACGGCAGTCAGACGCGCAGTTTCGGCTACGTAGGGGACTTGATTGAGGGCATCTGGCGACTGGCGCACACGGATTACCACGAACCCGTGAACATCGGCAACCCTGAAGAGCGCACGATTCTGGAGTTTGCGCAACTGATCAAAAAACTCACTGGCAGCGACAGTCCGATTGTGTTTCGCGAGTTCCTCACGCCCGACGACCCCAAACAGCGTTGCCCCGACATCACGCGGGCGCGGCAGATACTGGGCTGGGAACCGAAAACGTCGCTGGAAGAAGGGCTACAACGCACCGTCAAGTATTTCCGAGAGCGGGTGTGATAAGTCATTTCCGCGAAATATCGTGCGATGAGGACAACACGGACGGTATGACGGCGAGGAGGCCGACGTCACGCAGGGCGCGTTCGTAGCGTCGGTGTCCTTGCCGACGAAATCACGGTGTCTGCTTTGACGAGTGATATAGGCCCCCTTGACTCATGGCGAACCCCATGCTATAATTGAGATAACCATAGGCTATTGTGCTTATGGATGATGGAGGTTCCAACGATGAGGTTTTTGAACCGTAAGCGTGGCTTCACGCTGATTGAGCTGCTGGTCGTAATCGCGATTATCGCCATTTTAGCGGCGATCTTATTCCCTGTGTTTGCGCAGGCGCGCGAAAGTGCGCGCAAGACCCAATGTTTAAGTAATACCCGTCAGATGGGCACGGCGGTCATGATGTATGTGCAGGACTATGACGAGACCTTCTTCCCTCAGCCCTGGCCGGGAGGCTGTGCAGAGACGGGCTACTTCACCAATAACCCTAACCAGCCGCGTCAACACTGGGCGACGATGGTGTACCCGTACATCAGGAACGGCGGGATTTTCGATTGTCCCAGCTATTCGGGTGTGACCTACATCGCAGCGTACGCATTGTGGGAGTGCGGGCGCGGTCAGAACAGCCCCCGAATCGTGCCGTTTGCGGAATACGGACTGAACGAGGTCATCTTCGGCAACGCGGGCGCGAATGGTGTGCCCATCCCGACGCCTTTAGCCAAGCTGCAGGAAGCCGCCAGTATCGGTATCATCGCTGACAACAACTACATCTACAGCTGGCGCGTATGTATGATTGGTCCGGGCGACACGCAAAGTTTCCGCAAGTACTGGCCTGAAGGACGCAACGGCTGGGAGTTCTATCAGGGTCGTCCGCGCCATCAGGGAGGCATGAACGTCGTGTACGCCGATGGGCACTCCAAGTGGGCACGCGCGACGGATACCCCTGGCACTCGTCCCGATTATGAAAAGGGCTATTATCCCGTGTTGATGAGCGACGGACGCTTCACCACGCAGGCGGCGTGCGAGAACTCGCCTGACTAACCGGGAGGGGCTTATGAAGCAAGAGTTGCCCACTGGAGTTGTGGTGGCGATTATCGCCGTGATCGTGCTAATTGCGGCGTTCTTCCTGTATCGCACTTGGACGGGCGGAACGCAAGGCGAGGGGCGTCCGGGCGAGGTGCAGGCTGCACCTCCTGTACCGGGCGGCGGTGCACCGCCCAGCGCACCTCCTGCCGCTCCGCCCAGCGGTTACTGAAAAAACGGTACGACGGCGTTCCCGCTGTCGTACCGTTTTCCATAGCATAGGCAGGACGCCTGTGCCACGTGCTGCCTTTAGCCTTCGCTGGAAGCCTCTGCCGCTGCAGTTTCCTCCTCAACGCCCTTCGGTGCAGCCACCGAAGCAATCGTCGCATCCGGATCGTCCAGCGACTGAACACCTGCAGGCAGTTGAATGTCGCGCAGGTGAATCGAGTCGCCGAAGTTCTCCAGAGCGGCAAGGTTCACATGAATTGCCTCCGGGATTTGCGTCGGCAGACACTTCACGCGCAGTTTCTCCACGGGATGGATCAGCACGCCACCCGACTTGAGCGCGAGCGACTCGCCCTCCAGCACGATAGGCACTTCGGTCTCGATAGGTTCGTCCATCGCCATCGCCCAGAGATTCACGTGGCGAATCCGCGCGGTAATCGGCTCCCGGTCTACTTCGCGCAGTAGCGTGTTGAGCTTCTCACCGTTCAGCTCCAGCTCGATCAGGTGTGTTTTGCCCGCCTGGTGCAGCACACGCCCCAAAGTACGCTCTTCAAACTGTACAGGCGTTGATACGCCATTCGAGCGGAATACTACACCGGGCACGTAGCCCTCTCGTAATAGTCGCTTCGCCTTTTTGCCTAACAGTATGCGTGGCTCTGCCTTGAGGGAGAAAGTTGTTGCCATCGTCTGCCTCCTTACGAGGGAAGATTATACCTGAATAGGAGCTGCGTACGAATTGCCGTTTCCGATAGTCAATAGCTTGGCGGCTGTTTACTCCCACGAAGACTTTACAGCGTTTGCAACGGCGATTGATACGTTCTTCAGAGGCTAAATCATCCCGCTTTGTTGCCCTACCCCCCTCCTACTGCGTTGGAGAGGGGTAAGGGTTAGGCTTCATCTTGGAGAGTTCTAACAGCTCGCGCCGAAGTTGAACAGCACAATCAGCAGGGCGGCATCGTCTACCACACCGTCGGCGTTCGCGTCTGCGTCGCTGCCCGTACTACCGAAGTTAAACAACACCTCCAGCAGATCCGCGTCGTCTACCACATTATCGCCGTTCACATTACCGAACACGCCCGTGAAGCCGCCGGCGTAGGCTTCCCAATTCATATTACGGACGCGCGCCCTCGCGAAGGTGAATGGATTCTGTAGACAGAGCAGGTTGCCTTCAACGATAAGGTAGTTGTTATCGTCGCCGCCATTCTCCTCAAATTGGAGTGTCACACTCTGCCAAGCAGTGTTATAAGGGTTCGTTCGGCACTGAATAGGTCTGACAAGCGCTTGCAATCGACCGGCGAGACGAGTGACATAGACATCTATCACGGTTCCACTGACATTGATATTCCGAATGCACTCATTCGGTTGGTCCTCTGCCTCCCAGCGAATTATCGCTTGACTACTGTTTTCGGAAACAACCGTGCCTACCAGATTCAAGGTGCGATTGATACCTAAGGTTGGAAAGAGATCTTGAATCCGTAGTTGAATGTCGATGGCTAAACCGTCGTTGTTGAGGTCTTGCAAGGTGAGCTCTATCGGATCGGATGCGCTGATATCACCGCTAAGCGTTAATGCGCCGGTGATATTATACTGCCCACTCAGGAACTTCCAGTAGAGTTTGCCTCCTTGCTCGAGATTAGCACTAATCTGAGCATTCGCCATCATCATCGCTGCGCAAAGCGCGCCCAAAGCTAATACCTTTCGCATCATCGTCGTTGACCTCCAGAGTAACAGATCAGGCTACGCCTGTAGCCTCTCCTATTATACACCAGTTTATAAAGGTTCCTGCCGATTTGTCTAACCAGTGAGTTGAGAAGGGCCGCTCAGTGCGTGTCTGCTGTCGGTGCGAGGTGTTCGCGCTGCGTCACGCGATATGCCAGCACACTGACGACAACCGCTCCAGATAGCCAGAGAAAAGTAGCGATTGGTCGCTGAATCCAGAACGCCAGCCCTGCCATGACACCGCCTTGTATCAACCAGATATATAGCGGCGTGAGCGAACGCGACGGGCGCCACTCGGGAACGATTTTGAGATAGACCCAGCCCAACAGCAGTCCCGTCGCAAACCAGCCCAGCCAGTTCTGCAACGGCATCCCATAAAACGCGCCGTCTACATCCCAGAACCAGTAGATGAACGCGGCAGCACCCGGATTGACCCGCGAGGTGGAGACCGCCGCGTCCATCGCCACATCCCACCATGTCAGCAGCGCGGACGCCGTAATCGGAATCGCCCAGCGCGGAACGCCCAGCATGTAACTCAGATGGAGCGCAGGATAGAGCATCATAAACCATGAAGGCGGGATTACATAGGGCACATGTCCCAGAAACTTCGGTCCGAGCCGGTCGGTGTATTCATACGGACCGAACGGGAACCCGGTCAGCGTACCGATGAGTTCCGCGCCACCCGCCAGCACCGTGCAAAGCCCCAGTAGCCAGAGCGTCGCCCGCCAGCCCTGCGTGTGCGCCATATGGAACAGCGACGCGCCAATCCCAAACAGCACGCAGGCGATACCCAGCTGCGTGGAGAGACGGTTGTAGTCCAGCGGCGGCAGGTTTTGCACGCCGCTGAACAGCAGCCCACTGCCAATCACCGTGGCGAACGCCACCAGCAGGTTCAGCCAGACAAAACCGTGTGCCGTGTGTTTGAGCATCGTTTTTCGTGGCTTGGGCGTCCCGCCCAAGTGTCTAAGGAGCACCACATCTGCCTCCATCTATAGTGCGGGAAAAGAAGCCCGTGGTACAAGTACAGTATTTTACCCGAGGAGGAGACGCTCGCTTCGTACACACCGTCTCCAACAACCGACTACTCCCTGCGTCACTATCACGAGTATACCTGCGGATAGGCTATAATTAGGCAGGTGAGTACCATGCGTTCAAAATGGGTGGTTTTAGGCTTGCCGTTCTTAGCGCTCGTTGTGGTTGGATTCTATCGTCCAGCCGAAGGGGTTTCGCGTGCACTGCCGCTGGCGGTCATTTTCGGCTCAGAGATTAATGGCTATCTCACACCCTGCGGCTGCAGCAAACCGATGGTGGGAGGCATACCCCGACGCGGTACGCTGCTCAAACAGCTCGCTGAAAATCACACGCTGCTTAAACTCGAGAACGGCGACCTCACCAAAGCCACCGGCAGGCAAGACGAACTCAAAGCCGAGACGCTCATCGAGATGCTTAACCAGATGGGCTACGACGCGCTGAATCTGGGCAAGTACGACTTTCTGCTGGGGATAGATTACCTGCGCTCACTGCAGATGCAGTTCAAAGGGACGATGCTTTGCGGGAATGTACAAGAGGGAGGCAATCCTGCGTTTGACGCCTACACGCTGGTAGAGAAACGCCATCAGAACCGGGTGGTGCGTACCCTGATTGTGGGGCTAATTTCCGAGAAACATGCTGACGCGCTGCGCAATCGTAACCCGCAGTTGAGCGTTATCCCCGCCCTACAGAAGCTGGATGAACTGCGCTCGCAAATCGAGACGATGGGCGACTTGCGTGTGTTACTATTTTACGGCACTGCGCAGGAAGCCGAGCAACTGGCGCTGGCACACCCCTACTTCCACATGATTGTCTACGCGAATGGCGGCGATGGACCGCTTCCCACGAAACCGGTGGGGCAAACGCGCCTTGTGTTCGCGGGCAACGACGCCAAGTTCGTGGGGATTGCTCACCTGAGCGAGAACGCGCCCTATACCATCGCCCGTGTAG
>JAOAFW010000342.1 GCA_026416065.1 Fimbriimonadales bacterium | reverse complement strand
GCCGTGCGCACACCCAACGGCAGGGGCAGGCTGCTGGTGATTAATAAGATGCGCAGCACGGCAATTACGGCGGAGTTGCGCCTGCAGGGGCTGCGCGCGAGCAACACGGTCTACTGGCGCTTCTACTCCGCAGCGCAGGATACCGTCAAGAGCAAGGGGATTGCGACCCGCACGATTCAAGGAAACGGCGACCGCATCCGCCACACCTTCCCGCCGATGTCGGTGAACGTGCTGGAGTGGTGAGCCGATGCGGCGTAGCGTCGGCGTCCCCGCCGTCGCGCCTTGCAGCACAATGCCTGATGAGAGGCGCTTTTATCGTCGGCGTTTGCGGTATACTTTCCTTGAGGTGAAACTATGCCCGCACGAGTGGTGATCGACCCTACAATCCAACACGGCAAGCCCGTGATTGAGGGGACGCGCGTGCCCGTCGCGCGTGTGCTGGGCGAGCTGGCAAGCGGCGCGAACTTTGAAGAGGTCGCCCGCGATTACGGACTCACGGAGGCGCAGATTCGCGCTGCGCTCCAGTTCGCGGCGGAGCTGATCGACGCGGAGCAGTTCTATCCGCTCAGCACGAAACCGTGAGGAGCCTCATGCGTTTCCTCATCGACGAAGACCTGCCACATACCCTCACGGACATCTTCGCCGCAGCTGGCTACGAGGCGCTCCATGTGCGCGAGGTCGGTTTGCGCGGAATGCCTGATGAGCAAATCGCCGCTTATGCCCAAACGCACCACCTGTGTCTGGTCACCGCCGATCTTGGATTCGCGGATGTACGTATCTACCCACCTGCTCAGTACGCAGGGATTGTGGTCTTGCGCGTGCCTACCTCCGCCAGCAAAGCAACTCTGCAGCAGCTGATTGAAGAGTGGCTGCAGTCGGGACAGGTGGAAAAAGCGCAGGGCAACCTCACCATCATCGAACCAGGTCGGGTGCGTATCAAGCAGGGCGAACCCTAAGCCCATGGTACAATTCCCACGCCATGCCACCCGCCAACACCCTCTACTACGGCGATAACCTCGATGTAATGCGCAAACACATCGGGGACGAAAGCGTCGACCTCGTGTACCTCGACCCGCCCTTCAACAGCAACCGCGACTACAATCTGCTGTTCAAAGAGCAGAGCGGCGAACCCGCCCAAGCCCAAATCAAAGCCTTCACCGACACCTGGCAGTGGAGCGAACACGCCTACATCGAGTTTTGCGAAACCTGCTCGCAGCCCGCGCTAAACTCTCTTGTGCAAGGGTTTGTGAACACGCTGGGGCGGAACGACCTCACGGCGTACCTCGTGATGATGGCGCCGCGGTTGGTGGAGTTGCACAGGGTACTCAAGCCGACGGGTAGTTTGTATCTGCACTGCGACCCGACGGCGAGCCACTACTTGAAGGTGATGCTGGATGTGGTGTTCGGGGCGCGGAACTTCAGGAACGAGATTGTGTGGAAACGCGATCCCGCAGGTAAAGGCGGGAAGCGTGGGAGCCGCCAGTGGCCTCGCGACATCGATATCATCCTCTTCTATTCCAAAACCGACCAGTATGTGTTTCAGCAGCAATACGCCCCCCTTACCGAAGAGCAGAAAAGAGCCTATCGCTACGAGGATGAGCGGGGGCGGTATAAGGCAGTTCAGCGAGGGAACTACAGCGACGCGATGTGGGAAAAGTTTCGCGCCGAGGGGAGGATTCATGTATCCAGCACGGGCAAGGAGTATGTTAAGTACTATCTTGACGAGGCGCAGGCGACTATCGGCAGTGTGTGGAGCGATATTCTCGGCTTCGGCACGCGCACCGCAGCCAAAGAACTGCTCGGCTACCCCACCCAAAAACCTCTTGCCCTGCTGGAGCGTATCATTCAAGCCTCCAGCAACGAGGGCGATGTGGTGCTGTCTCTTATACACATCT
>JAOAFW010000213.1 GCA_026416065.1 Fimbriimonadales bacterium | reverse complement strand
GTTTGACCTCGTTCGCTATCGCGATGACCTGATTGCGCAGGCGTTCTGTGCGACGGCGACGCCAGCCTGCACCGTCCAGCACCACACGCACCTGGGGCTCTATCACACGCGGCACGATGTTATTCATCAAGAACTGCAGCTTATCCAGCACCTCGCCGTTTTTGCCCACCAGGATATTTGCGTCGCGTCCGACCAGCTCTACCTCCACATAGCGCCCGTGTGAGTGGCGCAGTGCCGCCTGTACCTGCAATGGCAGGCGGCGCACAAAGTGGTCAATATAGTCGGCGACCTTCCGCGCAATTTGTGGGGTCACAACATAGGGCTGTTCCTCACCAATCAGGGTCGCACGCACGCGCGGGGGATCTTCTTCAAGCACCTCGAACTCTACCTGCGCGTTGCGGCTGACGCCCAGCATCCCTAATGCCCTGCTCTTCGCTTCCTCTATCGTACTGCCAGTGGCTTCAACCGATGTCATCGTCTCCATGCCCTCCTTCTTATTTGCGCTTCGTGCGCTTCTTCGGTGGTTGGTAGCCCATCGGCTTGGGCTTCTCTACCGACCCGTTGCGCAACTCCTGCGGCTCAGAGCCGTCCACCGGGGTCAGCTCAGGTGCAGGCTTGCTCATGTAAAGTTTGTAATGAATCGTGTAGAAAATGTTCGTCAACAGCCAGTACATAATAAACGCGGCGGGGAACCGAAACTGCCACGAGAACACCAGCAGCATCAACGTGGTGAAGATCGCCATCGTTTTTTGCATCTGCGCCTGCGATGGGTCGGTGATGGTGAGCCTGCTGGTAAGGTACATGCTGGCGGCGTAGAGCAGTGTCAGCGGCGCATCGAACTGCCCCAGGTGCGCTCCTATCAGACCTGGAAACCGCGCTGCCAAGTCGGGGGTAATCCACAGAAAATGTCCATCGCGGAACTGCACCTGATACACCAGAAAGGCGTTGTACACCAAGATCAGGAACGGGATGGGCAGCAGCGCGTACAGACATCCTCCCATCGGGTTCACGCCGTACTTTTTGTAGAGCGCCATCTGCCGTTGCATCAGTTCCTGCCCGGTGTATTTCTGCTGCAACTCCAGTAATTTGGGCTGGAGCTGTAGCATTTTGCGCATGCTGGCGAACTGGCGGTTCACCAGTGGCACCTGAATCAGGCGCACCACCGCCGCGATGAACAGAATGCCCAAGATGAAGCGTCCGTCGCCAGCGAAGCTGAACAGGTTCATAATGACATCGAGCGCACGGTAGCTGGGCAACTGCCCCATTTCCTGATCGATGTCCTGAGCGACCTGATCCAGCAGCGGCAATCCCTGTTCCTTGTAAACCTGGGTGTTGGGGTACAGCTCTTCCAGTTGACGCAGACGATTGTACGCCTCGCGTGCGTCTTTTTTATCTTCATAAAAGATTTTCGCTTCCAGCAGGACGCCGAGCGCTCCGTACTCGGCACCGCGATAGCGGTTCGCCAGCTCCTGCGCGCGGCGTGTGGCTTCCACGTAATCCTTCTCCACACGCAGTTGCTCAATCTCTTTCACAATCTGCTCCGGCTGCTTGTCCGACACAGGCGGGCGCGAGAAATAGCTCCAGCCCATAATCACCAGCAGCCAGATAATCATTGAGATAACCAGGGTCTGCGTGAACAGTTTACGCTGATCGATAGGGTCTTGTTGCGCCATGATAGTTGCCTCACTTCAAACTGGTAGCACAGGCAGGGTTGTCCGTGCTACGGGTAGGTTCAGGCACGGGATCGTAGCCGCCCTTCGCAAATGGATGGCAACGCAAGATTCGCTTTAGTCCCAGCCATAGTCCTTGTAACGCGCCGAATCGTTGAATTGCCTCAAGAGTGTAGTGCGAGCAGGTCGGATAGTAGCGGCAGGTTGGCGGGGTGAGGCGCGAGAAGCGCTGGTAGAGGCGAATCGCGCCGATGAGCAGGCGGGCGAGCATCGAGGGGCAAGATTCCTCGCTTCGCTCAGAATTAAACGAAATTGCTGCAACGACACCGTCATTGCGAGCGAAGCGAGGAATCTCGCCCAATCCATTTAGTTTTCGCTTCATACTTCGCCCCCTGCGTGGACTCCTGCCTGTTCCAGTGCACGCGCCATCTGTTGCTGAATCTGTTCAATTGGCGCGTTTGCCACAGCCGTGCGCGCCACACATACCACATCGTAGCCTGCAGGCAGATGATTCCACAGCTCGCGCGCTGCCGCGCGCAGCCGTCGCTTCACGCGGTTCCGTTGTACATGCGTTCCGAAGCGCCGCCCGACCACGAAACCCACTCGTGTCGGCGCGTTGTCGCCTCGCGCGTGCACATACATTGTGAACAGTCCCATACTTACCCGTCGCCCCTGTTGGTACGCCTGCTCGAACTCGCGTTTTTTGCGTAGCCTCCCAGCACGCGGCAGCATCTCACTCGACGGTCAATCGCCAGCGCCCCTTCAAGCGGCGACGCTTCAGCACGTTGCGTCCATCCTTACTGCGCATCCGACGCCGAAAACCGTGTACCTTATGCCGATGGCGATTATTGGGTTGATAGGTTCGCTTCATACCTTGACTCCTCCAACGCCCTTGATTGTACCCTATCGCGAGAGGAAAATACGCGCCCTGCGTCGAATCGATGTATACTTGTTGAAGTAGGTCTTTTCTATGTTCAGGTCACGCTGGTTTTTGGGTTTGTTGTTAGTGGCAGGCACCGTTGTATCCGTCTGGGCGCAGTCGCCCAACACGACACAGGAATTACTTACCCAGCAACTGCAACGCGAATATCCCGGCGTTTTAGTGTATACAGAAGGCGACCAGGTGCGCCGCGTATGGGGCAAGCCGTTCGGCTATGGTAGCTCCGCGATTGATACTGCGCAGGCATTTGTGAACCGCTATGCCGAGCTATTTTCGCCCGGCGCGAGCAACCTCGTGCTGAACGGCGTTCAAGATGTGATGCGGGGCAAGTTCACCGCCGTCGAAGTGATATGTCCTTGCTGAAGGAGGCTTTTTCTATGCAGAGGTCACGCGGGTTTCTGGGATTGTTCATAGTGGCAGGCGTGTTTATATCGGCGTGGGCGCAGTCGCCCAGCCTACCTCCAGCGCAAACCGCTCTGATTCAGCAACTGCAGCGCGAGTATCCGGGCGTTTTGGTTTACACCGAAGGCAATCAAGTGCGTCTGTCTCTTATACACATCT
>JAOAFW010000212.1 GCA_026416065.1 Fimbriimonadales bacterium | reverse complement strand
CGGCAGCGTCAGATGTGTATAAGAGACAGCAATGTGCTCCTTGCGCGATGTTGCAACCGCCATCTCACCTCATCTCCCCCACATAGAGCAGTCCCGGGCACACCGGCAGGCGCGGCATAGGCGGTAATCGCCGCCCATACTGGTCGACGCGCACCACACCAGCGCTGGTGAACACCGGGTCGTATTCCATCACCAGATTGTAACCCATCGGCAGGGTGCGAGCGGGATCGCTCGGGTCGTACAGATGGGTTGGCGGTATCGGGATGCCAGAGTTTCCGTACTGGGGCGGTATCCAGCCCCACTTCTTCAACCACTCACCCTGGTCCTGTATCGCCCAGGGCAGGTTCTCGGCTATCGCGCCCCGAATCACGATGCGGATGTCCAGAGGCTGTGCATAGAAAGGATAGACAGGAGATAATACCCCGTACAGCTGCCTGCGCACGTTCTGGTTCACTGAGGACGGGCTGGTGCCAACGGGAAAAGTATCGCGCGGGTCGGTATTGAACCACTCACCCGGCAGTACCACGAACGAGCCTTCCTGTGCATACATCAGCGCTTCAATGGCGATATCCAGAGGCTGTACCGCCACTCGACTGAGATGATATTCGTTGGCGGGCGCGTTGCCCCAACCGCTGTTGACCTCGAAGGTCAGGCGGTTCTCCGCACCCGGCGCGACGTTCAGCACATAATCGCTGCGGGGGTTGGTTGGGTGCGTGGGCGGATTGGCGTTGAACGGCGACATGTTGCGCAACAGTTCCAGCCCTAAATGCTCGTAGTTCACCCCTGAGGCGTTCACCAGATAGATGGTAGGCAAGCCCAGCGCATCCAGAACGCCGCCCGGGAAGCGATACAGGTCTTCGTCCAGAACGCCATTGCCGTTGGTATCGCTCACCGGGTAGTTCACGTGCAGGAAGATGCTGGTCTGCGCGTTCTCGATAGCTGCATGGCGCACCAGCAGCTTCAAACCGTGCGGCCAGGTAGGGGTAAAATAGCTATTCAGCTGGACCGCCGATGAGAACACGAAAGATTGTCGTTGCGTGGGCAACATGGCGCGGTGCCACGAAGGGAAGTTCAGCGGCGCATCTTGCTCATTCCAGCTGCCCGCTTCCGTACCCAATTCCGGGTCAATGAACAGCGTGGTGTTCACCACCACGTTCTCCTTCGCCAGCAGGGCAATCGCACTGGAGTTATCGGGCTGTCCGTTGGGCAAGCGAGGCTTCATCAGGTTACCCTCGATGAAGATGTTGCCGCCCGAAACTACCGTTAGCTGCCTGCCCTGCGGGATGATGCCGCGAATACGCACGTTACCCTCTGCGTAAATCACCCCTGAGAACGGCGTGACAAAGGGCAACCCCACAGCCGCCTTGTTCAACGAGGGGTCTAGCAGGTCTTGAGACAATCGCCCGTCGGGCAGGTACATGCAGACCATCGTCACCGCGTTGGTAGGCGCACCGTTGGGAGCGCGCCATCGCCCCCGCGTGAGCTGGATGGTGAATCCGAAGGGGTTCAGGCGGATAATCGCGCCGGGTGGTACATAGTAGGGACCTTGCCAGTTGCGCGAATCCACCAGCCGCAGGAACTCACTGCGCACCGACGGTCCGCCGAACAGACCAGGCTCACGCAGCAGGTCGGCGCGGTTATTGATATAGATACCTCTGCCGAAACCGAACAGTCCGCTGTTACGCCCGCCCACCAGCGCGCCCGAGTTGCGCGTCATGCTCCAGTAGCGGTTGACATTGGTAGCAGGGTCGGTCAGGTCGATGATTGGCGGCTCCATGCGCGTAATGGAGCGCCCGCCTCCGTCTACACCAACGCCGCTACGTCCATCGCGCACCACGCCGCCGTAGGTGTTGAAGGTCGGGCTGTTGCTGGGCAGCAGGGCGTTGTTGTTTACCGTCACCTGCGAGCGCGGAGCCAGCAGGATATCGCCTGCAACCTCTATCCGGTCGCCGTTTTGCGGGTTGAGAGTTAGCCTTACCCCACCATACCACTTCAGGTTGCCGTTGACACGGATAGGAGCGCCGCTGGTGTTGCTGCCCCATATCAGGCGAACGGGCAGAGGGTTGCCGTTCGAATCATGCCCCACAATGCCATCGGGTACGCCCAGCTCCACTACCACGCCGGCGCGATTATCGCGGTTGGTCACAAAGCGCAGGTAGTCGGTGATGCCAATAGCCTTGTACGCTACCAGTTCGCGCCGCGGTCCGGTCGCCGCGGAAGTGAGCATGGTCGGGTCGCTGGGGTCAATGCGTCCCACTCGTCCAATGGACTCGATCTTGATGAAGCGCGAGAGGGGTCCCGATTCCGGGTCGTTGGGATTGTACGGGCGCGGGTTGTAGCTCACTCGAATCAGCGCGCGTCCGTTTTCAAAAAGCACCCGACTGTAGCCGCCGCTCGGTCCGGAGGTCGGCGTGCCACAAGGGCTGAGTGTCGTGGACTCGTTTGGCGCAAACGGACGCAACCACTGGTAGTCCGGGTCACGGCACTGGTCGGGAGGCAGGTTGGCGGGCACCGGGCGCCAATCCGCGCCTTCTTCGCTGAAAGTGAGTTGCTGGTCAGCGTACTGGACGCCCGCTTCTGCAAAGTATTGGGCGTCAGTGACTCTCGCGCTGCGGGCAGCGTTCTCCAGGTTGCGCCCGATAATCGCCACGAACAGCGCACCCATGAACATCATGACGAACATCACGATTACCGCCACCACCAGCGTTTGCCCACGCTGTGTACGTGCGGCGCGACCGAATCGGGCTTCTATCCTGGCAAAACCGTTCATGCTTCGCACTCCCTCCCGCTTTCATCGTAACAGGTTGCGCACCCGCACCTGCGTGGTCAACGACATCAGCAGCGGGTCGCCCGTTGTTGGGTCGTACAACTTCACGTTTATCGCCACCGTGTACTGCGAACGGGTCATGTAGTCTACCTTCACCACATCGCCTTCCGTGTTCGCCTGAATCGAGTAGGTAACGCGCAACAAGTCATAGGGTGTGCCATCCGCCCGCGTGCCGGAAGGTACCTGCCATAGCGGCCAGAACTCCACGTAGCCCGTCTGCAGGGTAGGATGCCCACCGCTCATTCCGCGATAATTGATACGGTACTGGTTCTGTCTCTTATACACATCTCCGAG
>JAOAFW010000128.1 GCA_026416065.1 Fimbriimonadales bacterium | reverse complement strand
AGATGTGTATAAGAGACAGATGTTGAGCGTCTGGTGGCGTCTGCCGTCAGTGGTCATAATCGCCTGGGCGTTGGGTTCGTTGGTTGCTTCGCAGCGGATCTCGATACTGATGCGGGCGCTGGGGGGCAACACAAGGGGGCGCGCGCCCAGCGTATGGGGGGAGATGGGGGTCAGAATCAGCGCTTCCGTCTGCGGATGGACGACCGGTGCGCCCGCCGAAAGCGCATACGCAGTGGAACCCGTCGGCGTGGCGACGAGTGAACCATCAGCGGGGTACGTAGTGAGAAGCAGGTCGTTGATGCGAATCGTGAAATTGAGCATAGGCGCGGTGGGCATCCGCAGCAAGGTGATTTCGTTCAGTGCGACCGATACGCGCACTTCGCCTTCCACCCGCGCCTGCGCCATCAACCGCTCCTGAACCTGGTAGTCACCCGACTGCCAGCGTTGGAGTGCGTCGATAATCTCGTCGGGCTCCACCTGCGCGATGAATCCGAAGCGTCCCAGATGGACTCCAAGCAGGGGAACGCCCGCGGGCGCAGCGATTGCTGCGCCCGTGAGCAGGGTACCGTCGCCGCCCAGCGTGATTACCAGAGCGAGATTCGGCTCGGGTGGCTGGCTCCAGCGGGCGGCGGTGGGTTGGTCTGCCAGCACCACGCCGTAGCCTTCCGCGCGGAGCCACTGCGCAGTTTCTTGGGCGCGGCGCGCTGCCTCAGGCTTCCCCGCGTTGTAGATAATCAGCACATTCGCCATGCTATCGCTTCGCCAGCCGGTCTAAGTTCTTGCGGGCATCCTCAAACTTGGGGTCTAACTTCAACGCTTCCTGATAGTGAGTGCGCGCTTTCGCAATCTGTCCTGCGCGTTCGTAGGCAGCGCCCAGATTGTTCAGGTAGACCGCGGAGGTGGGATTCAAAGCCACAGCCCGCTCCAGCACCTGAATTGCTTCCTGCACGCGGTCTGTGCGCATCAGCGTAATGCCCAGATTATTCCACGCGGCGTGTGCCCGCTCGTTCTCTTTGAGCACGGCGCGGTATTGTGCTTCCGCGTTGCGGTAATCCCCTTTCTCCAGCAACAGGTCGCCGATTGCCAGACGCGCTTCCTGATTTTTGGGGTCGGCGGCAACCACCTGCTGGTAGAGTTTGAGCGCGTCGTCGGTTTCGCCTTTTCGGCGCTTCGCGGTCGCAAGGTTTAGCCGCGCACTGTTGAGTCGCGGATTTATCTCAAGAGCGCGTTGCAGAGCCGCGATGGCATCGTCAAGGCGTCCCTGCCGGAGTTGCACAAAGCCGAGCTGGTTCAACGCCTCTGCGTCGTTCGGGCGTAGGTTCAGCGCGTTCTCAAATGCGTTCGCCGCCGCTGCCAGGTTGCCTTGTTGTAGATGCGCGACACCCAGATTATAGTAGAGGTCAGGATTGTCAGGATGCGCGCGAACGCCTCGCTGGAGCGCCTGAATCGCTTTGTCGGGCTGGCGCAGGCGCATGTATGCCTCGCCCAGCTTAAGCCAGCCGCCTGCCTCGTTCGGCATCTGGGGTAGCACCTGCTCCAGATTCGTCGCTGCTTCTCGCCACTGACCCTGCTGCGCCAGTATCAAGGCGTAATTGTAGCGGAAGGTGGGATTGCGCGGGTCTAACTGCACTGCCCGCTGATAACTCTGCGCCGCACGCGTGTTCTGCTGAGACATCTGGTAAGCATAGCCGAGATTGTTGTGGGCGTTCGCGTCGCGCGGATTGAGTTGAATAGCTTTCTGATAATGTTCAATCGCCTTCTGGTACTGGCGTGTTTTGGTGTAGAGATTGCCCAAGTTGTAGTGTGCATCGGCGTCGTTGGGCTTGATCTCGATTGCCTTGCGGTAAGCACTGATTGATTTGTCCAACTGGTTCGTATGCAAGTAAGCGTTGCCGAGATTGTTCCACGCTTCGGCATTATTAGGCGTCAGTTTCGTTGCTTCCTCCAGCTTCGGCACCGCCTCAGCGTATTTACCAGCCTTCAGATACAGATAACCCAGCCAGTTTAGGATGGTCGGATTGTCTTTGTTGCGCTGGTAAAGCGTTTCAAACGCTTCGATAGCCTCTTGGGTCTTGCCTTGATTCGCTAAGTTGACGGCGTCCCGTACAGTTTGCGCTCCTAACCAGCTGAGTAAACACAAAGTCAGCATCCAGCTCGCCACAGTTCGCATCATGTTGCCTCCTGAACATTAGACGCTATGAAGTATACCTATGTGCCCGCGTGAGGGCGATACGCTCAATCACGCTTAGTAGCTGTATTAGTTCACGCCCTGTGCCATGTAAGCGTTGTACTGGAGCCAGACGACGGTTCCGCCTACAAGAATAAGAATTACCAGAGGCAACGCGAATCGTATCGCAGGTGACTGACGCTTCAACGCCGGCAGCAGCCGCAACGCTGGGGCGAACGCCAGCAGGTACAACAGCGTGAGCTGTCCCAGTGTCAGGTTTGCGAACCCGAGCGCGGTTGTCCAGAGCGACATAAACAGGAACACCGTGAGCGCAATCGCGCCCCTGCCGAGATGGAAGCGGCGCAGTGCGAGACCGAACACTACCCCTAATCCGATAGTCCCACCCAGCGTGCCCGAGAGCTGCGCCAGCGACGCGCTTTTTGCACCATAGAACAGCACGCCTGCACTAATTCCGCCCACCGTTGCTAACAGGAAGGGGACGGCAGCGCCCGCCTCGTCGCCCACCGGCGCGCTGAGCGTCATCAGTAGCCAGGTTGCTAAAGCGAACGCCATGATGTACGCCACGCCTGCCATGTTCGACCAGTAGCCCGACTGCATAAGCGGGTAGAGCGGCGGTACAAGCAACCACAACGCGCCCAGCAGCGCCCCCCAGACCCACACCCAGCGGTAGGACGCGCCAATCCCCGCGAGCCAGCCGAGCGGCAGGGCAAACAATGCGTGCCAGAACGCCCAGTGCGTGGCGTCCAACGGCGGGAAGTCGGGGCGACCCTGCACACGCCAGAACAGCACCGCGAACCCGACGCTCACGCCCAGCGGCGCAAGCCATATGTGGGCGCGGCGGAGCCGCCAGCCCAGCAGCCAAAAGACTCCCGCTGCCAGAGCCGCCAGCCCCGCCGTCAGTGTGCTCTCGATAACAACGCTCACTGACGAATACCCTCCACAGCAAACGTGGCTCGCACCTAGTCCGCCAGAGCGACGTTTAAGCCGTAGTTGATGTTGAACTGACTGCGGCGGATGGTGAACGTGGTCTCAAAGCCGATAATCTCCTGACCGCGCTGGTTGCGACCCTTGCCCGTAAACTCGACACGCACGGTAATCGGTCGAGTCACACCGCGCATCGTCAGGTTGCCCTGCACTTCCACCGTGTTGTTGCTGATTTTGCGCACGCGCGTACTCTTGAAGGTAATCTTGGGGAACTGACGTGCGTTGAAGAAGTCGGGATTGCGCAGGTGATCGTCGCGCTGGCTGTTGCCGGTATCCACGCTGTTTGCATCGATCTCCAGCTCGATGGAGCTGTTTGCAGGGTTCCGCTCATCCACGACCATCGTGCCCGTAAAGGAGTTGAACCGTCCGTAGGCGAACCCCGTGTTCAGATGCTTCACGCGGAACACGATGAACGAGTGAACGGGGTCAATCCTGTAAGTCACGGCTTGCGCCTGCACCGATTGCAAAGAGCCAACCAGCGTCGATAGTATCGCCACATGCGCCCAGAAGCGCGTTTGGAACCGCTTAGCCATAATGAACCTCCTCCTTAGGGTGTAGTGAGTCGCACTCGGTCTGTTCCAGTGTGGCGAGCCACCGGGCAAACGCGCAAAGCGTCTCCCGCTGGGCGCGGAAGTAATGGTGCTGTCCCTGCTTGCGCATAGCGACTAACTCCGCGTTCATCAGGATATTCAGATGGTGGGAGACCGTAGATTGCGCTACGGGGAACCGATCCGCCAGATCCCCACAGGAAAGTTCCGGGTGCTGGAGCAGCACGCGCAAGATGTTCAGGCGCGTGGGGTCTGCCAGCGCCCGCGCAATCTGAATCGCCTTTCGCTCTAATGGCTCGTTCATAGACCGTTGTGCATATGTCTATACGTACACAGGGCAGAAAAGTTCCCTTTCCTCAGATTCCCTCGTTGTCTATCCGGGCGATTCAGTCAGAAGGTATATTTTCTGACGATGCGCACGCGACGCTGGATGCTTGGGGTCGGGTTGACTGGTCTGCTCGTTCTGTTTGGAGGCTTTGCAGTGGGCAGGTGGACGCGCATGCGCTCTGTGGCAATCTCCGCGCCCGTGAACGAGCCGGTTCGAATCGCCGTGCTGGGCGATTTTCACATCACTGACGAAGCCAGCATGCAGCATGCCCGCGACTGCCTGCAACGCGCGATGGCGGAAAACCCTGATATCATCTTGCTGGTGGGCGACTATGTGCATACGCATCACGGCTTGCCGTATCTGAAGCGAGCGCTGCTGGGTGTGCATGCGCCACTGGGCGTGTACGCCGTGCTGGGCAACCACGACCACTGGTCAGGCAAAGACGCCGTAATACGCGCCTTAGGCGATTCGGGTGTGCGCGTGCTACGGGAAGAGAACCTGACCGTGCGCAAGGGCGAGACGAAACTGACGCTGGTAGGCATCTACGACCTGTGGTTCCGCAAGCCTGACTGGGCGAAGGCGTTCCGAGGCCTTCCTGAAAAGCCGCGTCATCCCGTAATCCTGCTCTCGCACAATCCCGACGCGGTGCTTAGCCCCTACCGCAATCGGACGACGCTGATTGTGGCGGGACACACGCATGCAGGGCAAGTGTGGATGCCTGCAACCGCCCATCGCACGATGCAGAAACTGTTCGGGCGCAGCTACATCCCCAAGACGAAGTACGGCACAAGCCACCCCTACGGACTGTATCTGGAGGGCGATACCTGGATCTATATCACCAGCGGGGTGACGCACGGGCGCAGTGTACCGCGCTGGTACACGCGCCCCGAGCTGAGCGTGATTGAGTTATTGCCTCAATAGACCTCAGTATTCCAGCACGATGGCAGGCTCCATCGGGTAGCAGCCCATCGACGCGCCGTAAATCGCGACCCCGCCGGGCAGGTCGGGGGGCACAATCAGGCGAATGCGAATCTGGCGGTCTTGCTGAAGCCTTGCCCGCAGCACAGGGGTCATCTCCAGCGTCGCCTCCATCAGGTAGCCGTAGGAGCCGCGTTCCACGCCTGCCCAGTGCGAGAGGACGCCGCGCGCGTCGGCAGGGTCGTCGGGCAGCTCCCAAGTGGCGACACGTTCGCCCGCGATTTCCACCAGCACGCGCGAGGGGTACTTCTTGCCGTCGGTCTGAGGATAGTCGTCGGGGTGGACGCGCTGCGCCCAGTCCACTTTCTCGCGCCCCGCTTTCGCACCCACCTCCATCCCCAGGCGAATGCGCTTCACTTCGCTTAGCGACACGCCTTCGGGGATTCGCACCGCGTACTCCACATAGCCATGCCCGCGCGCCCAGTGCTTACCCGGAATCGGTTTATCAGGCTTGCTCTGCAGATTGAACTGGCTGGCAAGGTACTCGGTGGGCTTGAAGCGCAGGATGACACGCCCGCGCTTGAGTTCGAATGCGGGCAACTGCTCCATCCCCACCAACCACTGCGTATAATTGCTGTCTCTTATACACATCT
>JAOAFW010000123.1 GCA_026416065.1 Fimbriimonadales bacterium | reverse complement strand
TTTTTTTCTTAACATCCTGTTAACGCCCCGCGCAGGTATCCTTTTCAGGGAGGCGACCACTATGCATGACCGCTACACACGCAGGGAGATTCTGAGGTTGGGCTTCGCGGGGGCGGCGGGGCTGGCGCTGACGAAACTTGCCCCCGCGCAGCAACGCCCTCGCAGCGACGGGCGCGTGAAAAATATTATCTTCATGGTCTCCGACGGCATGAGCGCAGGTGTGCCGTCGCTCGCAGATGAGTTTGGCAAACTCGTGCGCGGCAAGGGCGCATTCTGGCATCAACTTTTGCAAAGCCCCGAAGCGACGCTGGGCTTTTTCGATATGGCGGCGCTCAACTCGATCGTCACCGACTCTGCCTCCGCCTCCAGCGCGTGGGGCAGTGGCAGCCGCATCTTCAACGGGCAGATTAACGTGTTGCCCGACGGCACACGTCTGACCCCCATCGCGCAGATTGTGAGACAGGCAGGCAAGAAAGTGGGCTTGGTGACCACCACCCGCATCACGCACGCTACCCCTGCCGGCTTCGCCGCCATCCAGCCCAAACGCGACGACGAAGACGACATCGCCCCGCAATACCTGAATGTGGTCGATGTGCTGATGGGTGGCGGACTGCGCCACTATGCGCCCAACCGCCGACGCGACGGCAAAGACCTTATCAAGACCTATCAGGACGCGGGCTACACCTACTGGAACACACGCGCGCAAGCAACCAGTAGTGCACGCCCCGAGAAAGTGCTGGGGCTGTTCTACGACTCGCATATGCCCTATACCGTTGACCATCTGAACTCCGACGAGCTGCGCCGCACCGTGCCCACACTCGCGGAGATGACGCGCAAAGCGCTGGAGATACTGGGCAACGCGCCGAACGGGTTCCTGCTACAGGTCGAGGGTGGGCGCGTTGACCACGCCGCGCACGCCAACGACGCCGCCGCGATTATGTGGGATCAACTCGCCTTCGATGACGCCGTGGAGGCGGTGTACGAGTTTGCCTCAAAACGCGACGATACGCTCGTGATTATTACCAGCGACCACGGGAACTCGAACCCCGGACTCAACGGCATGGGCGGCGAGTATGAGGCATCCAACAAGGCGATGGCAATGCTCCAGCACGCGAAATGCTCGTTTGAGGAGCTGCCCAACAAGCTGCGCAACGCAAATAGTGCAGACGATGTGCGCAACATTCTGAAAGAGCAGCTGGGCATCGAAATCAACGGCGAAGAGTCGACCGCGCTCGCCGGCGCGGTGAAAGGCAACCTGCCGCCCATCTGGAACCGCCAGCATCGCAGTCTGCAGGGCTTGCTGGGACAAATCCTGAGCAACTACAACGGCTACGGCTGGGTGGGCACCTCGCATACCGCCGATTACACATGGATTACCGCGCTGGGCACAGGGCGCGAAGAATTCCACGGGCTTATTCGCAACACCGACGCCTTCTACAAAATGCTCAAGCTGTTCGGACTGTCGCACAAGAATCCGAGCATGACGCCGGAGGAGGCGCGCAAATACATCTCACGCGCGCCGCGAATCCGCACAGAGGACTGGGCATAGGCGCTACTCCGGTACGACGGCGGCCTCGCCGTCGTACCCCTCATAGAATCAACATTGCGTCCCCAAAACTCAGGAAGCGATACCGTTCACGCACGGCTTCCTGATAGGCTTTGAGTACGAACTCGCGCCCTGCAAACGCGCTCACCAGCACCAGCATCGTGGTGCGCGGCATATGGAAGTTGGTGATGATGGCGTCCACGACTTTGAACTCATAGCCTGGGGTGATGTAGAGGTGTGTCTCGGCAGAGCCTGCCTGCACGGTGCGCTTCCCCACCGCCGCACTTTCCAGCGTGCGGATGCTGGTCGTGCCGACAGCCACAATCCGCCCGCGCGTGGCATTAATCGTCGCCGCCGCTTCGGGGGCGATGGTGTACCACTCACCATGCATCTTATGCTGTTCGACCTGCTCGGTTTTGAGGGGGCGGAAGGTGTCGAGGCTAACGTGCAGCGTGATGGAGACCACCTGCACGCCCTGCGCTTTCAGCCGCTCCAGCAGTGCGGGGGTAAAGTGCAGTCCCGCAGTGGGCGCCGCAGCAGAACCGGGCTGATGCGCGTACACGGTCTGGTACCGCTCCGGATCGGTGAGCTGCTTATGGATGTATGGAGGGAGCGGCACTTGCCCGATGCGCGGCAACACCTGTTCGGGTGGCTCATCGCTCAGCAACCGTACCAGACGCAACCCACCCTCCAGCTTGCCTTCAATAACGACTTCCAGCACATCATCCACCATCACGCGGCTGCCTTCGGGTAAGCGTCTTCCCGGCTTCACCAGCGCGTGCCATCGTCCGTCCGCCAGCGGATGCAACAAGAACACTTCAGCCTGACCACCCGTCGGCTTGCGCCCTTGCAGACGCCACGCCGAAACGCGCGTGTCGTTTAGCACCAGCGTATCCCCTGCTTGCAGGTACTCGGGCAATTCATAAAATCGTCGGTGCTCAATCGTCTGCGCCGCGCGATGCAACACCATCAGGCGCGAATGGTCGCGCGGCTCCACCGGCTCCTGCGCAATCAACTCTTCCGGAAGCACATAGTCGAACAGGCTTGCGTCCATCTCAGCGTCCTCGCCCCATCAGCCACGCCCAGAAAGTGAGTAGCAGGGTTAGAATAATGCTAATCAGAATGCTGGTGCCCAGCGGGAAGTAGAAGTGGAACCCGTCGCGATGAATGGCGATATCGCCCGGCATGCGCCACGAGCGCACGCCCAGCCGCTCCAAACCGATTAGCAACAACCCCACCAGAATCAACACCGCGCCCAGCCCAAGCAATACCTTGCCGACAGAACCCATCCCCAAGATTCTACCCTGCAGGTACACTTGGCGTATGGCGTACGATGTCGTAATCCTCGGCGCAGGGATTATCGGCTGTAGCGTCGCCTATCATATGGCGATGCTGGGGCGATTGCATGTGTGCGTGATAGAGCGCGCTTCGCAGCAGGGGACGGGCAGCACCGGGAGAGCCACAGGCGGATTCCGCTGTCAATATAGCACGCCGATTAACGTGCGCTTGTCGCTGAGAGCGCGGGAGAAACTGCTGCGTTTTGAGGACGAAACGGGGGTTGACCCCGAATACCGTCCTTACGGCTACCTGTTCGTCGCTTCCACCGAAGCGCAGATGCAGACCCTACGGGAGGCTCTGGCGGCTCAGCGCGCTGCCGGACTGACCGAATCGCGCGAAGTGAGCGTCGCCGAAATCCGGGAGCTTAACCCCGCGCTCTATGCCGACGACCTCATCGGGGGCACCTTTTGTCCACTGGACGGCTTCACGCGACCGTTGAAGATTTTGCAGGGTTACTATGAGGCGTCGAGGCGATTGGGCGTTGCGTTCCGGTTCGGCGTGGGTGAGGCGCAGGTCTGGCGTGAGGGCGGGCGCGTGCGTGGCGTGGCACTGCCCGACAGCGAGCGCATTGAAGCGGGCATCGTCGTAAATGCTGCCGGCGCGTGGGCGGGTTTGGTGGCACAGCAGGCAGGCGTGAACCTGCCCGTACAGCCTATCAAACGGCAGGTCGCCATTACCCATCCTTTTTCTGAACTGCCCGAGTCGATGCCGATGAGTGTGGATGTGAGTGATGGGTTCCACCTGCGCGTGCGGGATGGGCGCGTGTTGCTGCTCTACCCACACGCCCTGCAGTACGAACAGACCTTCGAGACAGCGTTTGAGACGGCGTGGCTGGACGCCATGCTGAAGCGGGCGCACGTGCGCGTACCCTGCCTGAAAAACGCCTCCATCGATGTCGAAAACTGCTGGGCAGGGCTGTACGAGATGTCGCCCGACAAGCACGTGATTCTGGGCGAAGCACCCGAGCTACGCGGTTTCTATCTGGTGAACGGCTCGTCGGGGCACGGTGTGATGCACGCGCCTGTACTGGGTGAGC
>JAOAFW010000095.1 GCA_026416065.1 Fimbriimonadales bacterium | reverse complement strand
CTCGCGGCGGGTGCGACGGATGATGTTCAGCTCATTGTGAAGGGTCAGAAAGTCCGCGCCGCGCGGATGGTCGCGCATCAGCTCGATGAGCAGGTGGTAGGTGGACATCGTATCCGCTTGAGCCTGCAAGTTCAGCAGTCGCTCATAGCGCGAGGCGGAAATCGCCAGCAGGGGGTCTACCTCGCCCGTGTAGCGGAACCGGTACGCGTCGGGCTGATCCGTGCGCTCCAGCATAAAAATCGCGCCCGAAATCGGGTCCAGCTCCGCGAACTTGTCAAACAGTCCATAAATCAGGCGCGTCTCGTGGTTGAGCCACACCTCATACGCCTGCTCGTTCTCGTCGATAAAGGTCAGTTGCTGCAGGGGCGGCTCGTCGGGCAGGAAACCCAGCGGAATCTGGCAGAGCGGGATGGTGCCCAAATCCTTGTGCGGGGGGCGCAGCACAATGCGCACCGCATCGGGAACCTGCTCTGGGTAGGCAGGCGTTTCTTCGTCCAGTACATCCTGCGCCCGCACATCCAGCACCTCATCGCGTAGCGACTTCGGATAGCCCTCCGGGTCGATCAGTACATCGTAGCGGTCGCCCTCCTCATTGCGGATGTCAGGCAGTTCCGGGAACTCGAACACAGACGGCACCGTGCGCACATATTCGGGCACATCTGGCTCGCGCCCGAAGCGGTCAAATCCGAACCAGACCAGACGCCCGTCGCTCCAGAGCGCGTTCACCAGCGTATCGAGGTCTTCACGGAAAGTGCGGCTCTTGGGAGTGACCTCGAACAGTTCCTCGAGCAGTCGCGACGCGCGGGCGATGCCCTTAGTCCTGAGCAGGTTCGCCACGATATGCTCTACCTCGTCTTGACGCAGTTCGAGGGGCTGGGTCTCTTCGGCGGGCATCGCCTGCAGCCACTCTTGAATCTGTGCTTTCGCGCTGGTAAGCCACTGCTCAGCTGTCGTGGCGGGATACCAGTTGCCGTCGCTGCCCCATACATACACGCCAGAGTTCAACACCGCTTCATAGAGCGCGGCGCCATCATACGGAAAAACCCAGCGCGGATCGGAATCCAGCGTGAAATACCAGCCCAGAAACCCCACAACGCGATTGGACACAGGCTCGTTCAACTTCCTGAGAAACTCCACCGCGGTTTCGGGGCGCGTCCAGTCCATTCCCTGTCCCAGCAGCACATAGCGCTCCACCTCGTCCCACTTCAGGTCGTTGTAGAACAGCGCGTCGTTCACGGCGCGCTCACGCTCTTCAGGGCGTTCCCACTCATAGGGGATGGGCTCAATCCAGTCGGGGACGAACAGCCATTCACGCAAGCCGATGCGGTTGTCGGAAGTAATGAACAGCGTTTCGGAACTGTGCGCCATCTGCGGCAGAACGGTTTCGTAATACTCATACGAACGCCGGTAATGCGCGCCCAGTTCATAGGCGATAGCGGTACGGGGTACAGGCGCACCCACAGCACGCACGATGCGTTCGACCATCGCCAGAGTCGGCGAGTGGCGGTGCGCCTTGCGATAGAGGGGCTGCCAGCGTCGCTCTTCCTGGAAAAACTTTTCCGGCATGTTGAGAAGCAGCGCACGCAACTCCGCCGAGCTTAGCCCCAGATGCGCAACGCGCTCGCGTATCTCGTTCGTGCGCAGGGGCATCGGCTCCTCCTGCATAAACGCCTGCAACACTTCACGCGCCAAATAGTCCAGATCCAACCGCGTCGAGGTTTCCGTCGATACCATAGGCTTATCCCGCGCAAGAGTATACCTAATCCACATAACCCGCAGGAATAACGCTGCGCCTGCTAAAAAAGAACTTCCGGGGTAGACGATGAGTCGCCAAGTAGGATGGGCAATACTTATCGCTGCTGTCGTGGTGGCGCTTTGCGTGATGGGGACGCCTTTACTTAACCAGAGACGCTCCGCACCGCGTGGGCAGGTTGTCCACACTTTTGCGGATGGGAAGCGACTGGTGCTGCTTCAAACCAGCTACGGTCGGGAACACGAGTTCACCCACGAGCATAAACGCTTTCTCCAGCAGATGAAGTTGAGCCTACAGGCGGGCGCGTTGGAAGACACGGTGTGCCTCTGGCTGGCGATTTATGACCCGCGCGCCAATCGTTGGGACACGCCCGCCTTCAAAAACGCGCTGCTCCAAGTCGGCACGAACCTTTATTTCCGAGAGGAACGGGCTTCAGGCGGCGAGAGCTGGAGCGCAGGGGGATGGGAATTCGGCGTTGCGTCGGGAAACGGCGACAGACCGCCTTTCATCCCTCGTCCCGAGGCCGTCATGTTCGCCGCGGAACCGACTGCGCAGCGGCGTGCGGAGGCGCGACTCTGGCTGAACGCAGCGTCTCAGCCGATTCG
>JAOAFW010000086.1 GCA_026416065.1 Fimbriimonadales bacterium | reverse complement strand
ATGGTACACTACACATGTGAGTACGATTACGCTGCCCGAGCCGACGCTGCCGCCGATTATTCAGCGTGTATGGCTCGATGAGCGCAAAATCAAACGCAAAGTACGGCAGATTGCACGGCAGATCGACCGCGCCTACGAGGGGCTAAACCCACACCTCGTGACGGTCATGAAGGGTGGGCTGTTTTTCCTGACAGACCTCGCCCGTGCGATGACCATCCCCCACACCATCGACTTCCTTGCTATTACCAGCTACGGAGCGCATTCTCATTCGGGCGAGGTGCGCATCACGAAGGATTTGGACGAACCCATCGCGGGCAGGCACGTGATTATCGTGGAAGATGTTCTGGACACGGGGCTGACGCTCTCTTACATCTACAAAAATCTGGAACGACGTAAGCCCGCGAGCCTCAAAGTGTGTGTGTTCTTAGACCGCCCCTATCGTAGACTCATCGACATTCCCATCGCCTACAAGGGGTTCGACGCGCCCGATGAGTTCCTGGTGGGCTACGGACTGGACTGGCGGCAGCAGTATCGGAGCCTGCCTTATATCGGGATTATCAAGCCCGAGGTGTTTCGGGCGGAGATGCAAGGATGATTCGTATGCGTTCCAGTGTAATCATCTGGATTGGCATGTTGCTGATTGTGGCGGTGTTTACCGCATCGCTGGTTGCAGCGTATCAAATCAGTGGCGGCGGGGCATTGACAGGTGCGAATAAGCCTGCCATTCCGCCTGAGTACCGCGTGCTGGACTCCGCCGACATAGTGATCGAGGGGTGTATCGCGGACTTGCCCTCAGGCGAGCAGGAGGTGCGCCTGAAGCTTTACAACACCGCGCTTACCGCCCTGCGCGACATCAAAATGGAAGTACTCCTGGACGGGAAGCCGCCCAAAGCTCCCGCCTCGCCGATTCATATCCGTCGCTTCCCGCGCAAACAGCAGCCCGAAGTGCGCCTGCTGTTTGAGAAGACTGACACGCCTGAGCTCACTGTGCGCGTACGTTATCAGTGGGGGCTGATGGGCTCCGGCGCGGGTGCGGCGGAAGAGAGTAAACTACTCAAGCCGTGTGCGGCTGCGACCCTTTAGCACGCACAGCCAGCCGGCTAATCGCTTATCTCCTCAAAGCCCATCAGCGGAGTGGAGAATATACAATCAGGAACTCTCGGCTCCACCGCGGTCATTGTTACGCTGCCTGAGCCCGTGCGGCGCTTATCTGGATCTGCGACAACACCTCTTCTATCGTTGTGATGCCGTCGCGCACTTTCTGCAGAGCATCCTGCTGGATAGTGAACAAGGTACCCGCAGGTGCGACAGCGCGAATTGCCTCGCTGTCTGTTTCGTGCGCGATTAAACGACGTACGGGTTCGCTGAGGATAAACAACTCGTACAGTCCCACGCGCCCTTTGTAGCCGATGTCGTTGCACGCGCTGCAGCCGACTGGTTGATAAATCTGCAACGGCACGCCCTCGAATAGCTCGGTAATCGCCGGGTCGGTAACCGTAATCGGTTCCTTGCACCGCTCACATAATCGGCGTACCAGCCGCTGCGCCAGCACGCCAATCAGCGCGGAGTTGATGAGGAACGGAGGAATGCCCATGTCCATCATACGTGCGGGCGCGCTGCTCGCGTCGTTCGAGTGGAGTGTAGCCAGCACAAGGTGCCCCGTCATCGCCGCGCGGCAAGCAATCTCGGCGGTCTCTGCGTCGCGTACCTCACCCACCAGCACCACATCAGGGTCCTGACGCAGGATCGCACGCAGCTGACTGGCGAAAGTCAGCCCGGCTTTCTCATTCACCTGCGATTGCCCAATCCCCTCAATCGTGAACTCAACAGGGTCCTCACAAGTCAGTATATTGCGCCGGTCAGACCTGATTTGCTGCAGTAAGGCGTAGAGTGTGGTGCTTTTGCCTGAGCCTGTCGGTCCAGTCACTAAAATCATGCCCCACGGTTTACTGGCTAACTCGATTAAGCCCCGTTCCACTTGCGGTGGCATACCCAGCTGATCGAGTGTTTTGACTGTGTTTTCCCGGTTGAGCAGGCGCACCACCACACGCTCGCCGAACACAGTAGGCAACGAGGACACACGGGCATCGAGTTTGCGCTCACCTGACTTGAAGGAGAAGCGTCCGTCCTGTGGACGGCGGCGGTCAGCGATGTCCATGTCTCCCATTAATTTCACACGCGCCAATACGGAAGCTTGTAGGCTGCGCGGGATGTTGCGGATGGCATACAACACGCCGTCGATGCGCAGACGCACCTGCAAGCGGTTCTCCAGTGGCTCGAAATGGATGTCGCTCGCGTTCCGCTCTACCGCCTCCAGCAGAATGGCATTCACCAGCCGAACGACCGGCGCTTGATGCACCGTCTGCTCCAGCTGGGTGATATCTTCCATCATCTCAAGGTCGTCTTCCTCTACCTCCAGATCGGGCTCAGATTGCTGTGGGGCATTACTCTGTGTCCCGTACAGATGCGCAATTGCCTGTAGTATCTGCTCAGGGGAACTGAAGGCGACTCGGATGAACTTACCCGTCGTCTGACGCAGGTAGTCCAGCATCTCGACATCATTCGGATCCGCTGCGACGACCCACAGGGTTTTTCCTTCTACCCGAAGTGGCACAACCACAAAGCGTAGGGCATCTTGGGCAGAGACCCAGTGTTTCACCGCTTGCATTTGCTCCAACCGCACTTCCCCAAGAGGCTCATAAGGACACTCCCATTGCTCCGCTTGAGCCTCATAGTAGTCTTCCAAAGTGATGTAGCCCAGCTCGATGAGGGTTTCGCCGATTTTTTTGCCTGAAACCCGCTGCTGAGCCAGCGCCTCCTCCAGCTGCTGTGGGGTAATTTTCCCCTTCAGTAGCAACCATTCGCCCAGTCGTTTAACACCGTACATGGTACACTCCTGCAGGAATTATCGGCGTTCGAGGCGTATTTGTATAGCAACGGCTTGGAACTGGTTTCGGGATGCCCTCGTACGCTGTGAACGCCTTTTTATAGAGGAGGTAGTAAATGTACCAGCCGAACCGATTGCTCACGAACCCCGTGAACAAATATATAGTAGAGTTGATAAAAAACTGGGATGGGTATGAACTGCTGCTGCGCCCTGCGCGGCGGTTTCTGTTTCATAACTTGTACCGTCCTACTGCCTATGTGCCCGAGTTCAATAAGCCCTGTTTCGGCGTGCTCTGTCTGCGCGACGACCGTGAGAAGCGTCCTCTACTCGCGATTGAGACGGAACCGCAGCTGAGCGAAGCCCTGCGCCAGTCCTATCGGGATTGTGACATCCTCTGGTTGGAGGTGTTCGAGGGACCTGCTGGCATTCATTTCTATAGCGAGAACGGTGGCATCCGGATGGAAATGAGCGGTGCGATTGCGCAGATGGGCACAGCACTGCGCGCGCCCCTGGCATGGGTTCAAGAGCGCGTGGAACGCCACTACATCCCGCAAGGGCGGCTCATCCAGAGCTTCCACGAGCGTCTCCTAAGGGAGGCAATCGACCTGCTGCTCGGTGAGTTCCCCATCGAGTGCCATCACCAGATGCCGTTCGGTTTCGTGACGGGCTACCGGGCGCAGATGCCACCCCAGATTGCGCGTTCCGCCGTTGATGTGGTGCTGCTGGTCAGCTCCGACTACAACCCCGATGGCGTGGTGCTGTTGCCGATTAATCTGAACCTGCACAACGCGCATGTGTCCAACGAGCAGACTACGGAAAAGGACCGCCTGATGTGCGATTTCGCCCGCGAGATCGAGATGCCGTTCCTGACCATCCGCGCAGCGGAGCAGCCCGACGCCTATGTGTTCTCAGCGCCCTCGCTGAACGAGAAATCGATCACCGTGGTCGGGCGAGCCCCCGCCGACTGGGCGAGCGCCACCCGCCCGTTCGTAGAAGCCGCACTGGAAAGTTTGAATCGATCGCTATAGTGGGGTATAATCCAACAGGAGGCAAACTATGAATAAGCTCGGTCTGATTCTGGCTCTGGCAGCGCTGCTTGGTGCAGGTGCTGCCGCAATTATCGTCGGCGCGAAGGGCAGCGAAACGACCCCCACCGCAGTGGTTTCCACCCCTGAAAAGTCTGCCTGCTGCTCTGGGCACAACAAGTAAACACGATCACTGCAGGGGACGTCACGAGCTGACCCCCCTTGATGCACGACGAGAATCCTCACTACGCTCGGAATGACAGGGATTGCTTCAAGCGGAAGTACCTGTCATTCCGAGCGTAGTGAGGAATCGTGCTACTATACCATCATGCTGCGTAAAGCTATTGTGCCGATGGCGGGATTGGGCACACGCCTTTACCCCATTAGTGTCGTTTTGCCAAAGGGGCTAATGCCGTTCGCGCTCCCGGACGGCAGAGTCACAACCGGGCTTGAGTTGATTACTGAGGCTCTGTTTGCAGTGGGTCTCGAGCAGATTGCGATTGTCGTTTCGCCTGAGAATCGCCCTGTGTATGAGGCGTTTCTGGAGGGTGGTGGCGCACGCTACGCCCTCGCCCGTTCCAAACGCTCCGAAATCCAGCAGACCTACGAGTCGCTCCAGCGCCTGCGTTGCCGTATAACCTTCGTTGAGCAGTCCGAACTGCTGGGACTGGGACACGCGGTATGGTGCGCGCGCCGGTTTGCTGAGGGCGAGCCTGCTCTGGTGCTTCTGGGCGACCATATCCCTCTCCCGCTGGGCGACCCCACGCCGATTGCAGAAGTTATCCGCCTGCATGCCACACACCACACCCCTGCCTACGGCGTACATCGCGTGCCCCGCGATAAAGTGGTGTTGTACGGCATCTTGAAGGGTGAGTCAACCGATGTGCCACGCTGCTACCGCCTGTTGAAACTCCATGAGAAACCGACTCCCGAGTATGCCCATCGATATCTGCGCACGTCTGGGTTAGCCTCCGACGAGTTTTTCGCGCACAGCGGCGTGTATGCCTTTCCACCTGCCCTGTGGGAAGTGTTGGACGCCCTCGCTTCCGAGCATGACCCCTCGCAGGGCGAATGGACACTGACCCTTGCCCAGCAACGCCTGCTCCAGCGCATGCCTGCCTACTTGTACGATTCGGAACACGCAGGGTTGGACTTCGGCACAGCACAGGAGTACCGAAGTGCTTTCTGCTATCTCGCGGGGTACAACGATGTATAAAACAAAGTTCCGCTATCAGGAAGAAGACATTGCTCTGACCACCCAGCCCGATGGTCAGGGATGGAAAATCACCTTGCCCGACGACACGCAGCATTCTTTGCTACATGCCCGAGCAGAAGAGAATATCCTCACTTTGCAGACCCCCACAGGGCGGATGCAACTCGCCTTCACACAGACGCCGCAGGGCGTGGAGATCCAGTATCGTGGGCGCGTGTATCGGTTTCAACGCGCAGAGCCGACGCGCCGAAGCGGAGCACAACACTCCAGCGCGGAAGGCATCCTTACTGCGCCGATGCCGGGGTTGATTACCAGAGTCTTCGTGCAGCAAGGCGAGCGTGTAGAAGCAGGGCAACGCCTGCTCACGTTAGAGGCGATGAAAACCGAGCAGACACTCCGCGCACCGTTTGCAGGTGTGGTGCAGCAACTCGATGCTCGCGAGGGCGAACTGGTGCAGGAAGGCGCGATTCTGGCGCAGATTGTGGAGTAGGGTGCTTGGTTGCTCCTGTTGATTTTACACTGCCTGAAACTAATACCGATCGGCTTAGCAAACGCTGTGATGTCGTCGGCGGGACGCCGACGCTACGCAGGGCGTGCCCGTAGCGTCGGCGTCCCGCCGACGATTTGTGCTATTGGAAACGCCGATTGATATAAGAACGATGAAGCGAAGCGAGAAGAATAGGGTAGTCCCCCCTGATGGGGGGTACAAAAACCCCAGCCCCGCTCCGTTTACGGAGCGGGGCTGGGGGCAAGGTGCTGAGGACTTAGCTACCGCAGCCCGTACCGAAGTTGAACAGCACAATCAGCAGGTCGGCGTCGTCGACGATGTTGTCGCTGTTTACATCGCCCTGACCGCCTGTGTTGCCGAAGTTGAACAGCACAATCAGCAGGTCGGCGTCGTCCACGCAGCCGTCGCCGTTCGCGTCGCCCTCAGGACCTGCAGGGCAAGGCTGCACCGTCACATGGTGCGTGCCCGCCAACGCCTGGAAGTTGAAGGGGAAGAAATCAGGCGGATCGAACGGTGGGTTGGGGCAGCGCGCCCAGGCTATATTTTGATACTGCTGGCTCGTGTTAGCCACATTCAGCGCAGGCAGCGTCTGGTTGGAGAGGTAAGTACCGCGGCACGGGTCGCCCAGGTCCGCCCCACCCGTCAGCACGGCGAGGATGCGAATCGGTCCCGTCGGATTGCCCAGCTCGCTCAGCGGGATAGCCACCTCCAGCCCGTTCACGGCAGTGGCGGGGTTGCCCACGTTGTTCGGATCGCTGGTGACGCCCTGTACATTAGAGTTGTCGAAGCCCGCCTTCACGCCCCGATCGACGGAACCCTCGCCTGAGCCAACCCTCACCGAGCCGAGATAAGTGGAAGAGTTCCCTAAGAGGTCGTGCAGGTCGATGTAGATGTTATCGTTGCCCTGACCGTCATCGAAACGATTCACGCCCAGCGCGTAGTCGGGTTTGTGGTCGAACACCACGCCGCTCATGCCTTGTACGGAACAGTTGATGCAACCTGTGGTGAGGTTGAAGGTGTTGCTCTGGCTGCGACCCGTATCAATATAAAAATGTATTGCGTTCCCGTTGCCCTCGAGATTGCCCGTCACGCCAATGTACAGTACACCGTTCTGACAGCGCACAAACAGCTGGTTCAGCTCCGAACCCCAGTTATGCGTCGCCAGTCGGTCGCCGAAGCCTGTGTGATTGGTCTGCGAGGCAAGCGGACCGCCAGGATACTTGCTCGGAATGTTCACGCCGTTGACCTGTGCGTGCGACAGCGCCGCCGTCGCAATAAGTGCGCCTAAAACCATCATCGGTCGTCTCATCGTTGATAAACCTCCTTTCCCCGCAATCGGGGTAGTCCTATTATACCCCATTTCAGAAATCGTATTCTGAGGGGCAGGGGTTAGCCACTCAAAAAGTTCCTGAGAATCTGCATTCCCGCTTCGCTGAGAATGGATTCCGGGTGGAACTGCACGCCCTCCACAAGGTACTGCCTGTGGCGCACGCCCATGATTTCGTGGTCGTCTTCGCTTTCGGCGGTGATTTCGAGGCAGTCGGGAATAGTGGCGCGTTCAATCACCAGCGAGTGGTATCGGATTGCGCGTAAGGGATTAGGGGTTCCGTGAAACACGCCCGCGTTGCTGTGGCGAATGAGCGACTCTTTACCATGCATTGGGCGTTTCGCCCGGACGATATTGCCCCCGAACGCCGCGCCAATCGCCTGATGTCCCAGACACACGCCCAAAATCGGGACTTTACCTGCCGCCGCGAGAATCAGGGGGATGCTGATGCCCGCTTCATGGGGCGTGCAGGGACCCGGCGAGATGAGAATACGGTCAGGCTGTAATGCCAGTGCTTCGTCCACGCTGAGTTCGTCATTGCGCACGACGGTCAACTCCGCGCCTAACTCGCCGAGATACTGCACCAAGTTATAAGTAAAGCTGTCGTAATTGTCGATCACTAACACTCGCATAGTTTTTTTCTCAGGGCTTGGGCTTCCCGCCCAAGCAGGTCTCATCGGCGGGACGCCGACGCTACGAGTAGAGCGTGCGGGTTAGAATATCGCTCAGCGCCTGCGCGGCACGCTGGACGGTCGGTAGCGCGTGGTCGTAGTCCATGCGCACCGGTCCCATCAGCCCAATGACGCCTGCCGGGCGCGCGCCGACATAGTACCGGGCGCAAATCAGGGTACAGCTGTGAAGTGCCTCGATAACGTTCTCTTCGCCGATAGCAACCTGTACGCCTGCATCGCCCAGCTTCTGCAACAGGCGATGGAGCGGTTTACGCTCCTCCAGCACGCGCAGTACTGCCTCCAGCTGGTGGACCTCGCGCTGGAATTCGGGCTGTTGCAACAGGTATACCATGCCCTCAAAGAGCAGCTCACCTTCAGTCGCCTCCTGCACCTGTTGCTGCACCGTACGTAGCAGCAACGCCAGCGTTCCGCGCTCTGCGGGCGATTCCATCGCGGGCGATTGCTCGGGGTCTAAACTCAGCGCGTGTCGAACCGTCTGCCCCTCCACCAGCGAGGAGAGGATGCCTTGAATGCGGTTCAGGGCGCGTTGCGAGGGGGTATGGGACAGGTCAACCAGGCGGTTATCGACCGCGCCGTGCTCGAAGATAACGACGGACAGCACGCGGCGCGGGCTACAGGGTGTAATCACACAGCGCAGAATGCGAATCGTTTCATCGCGCTCCGCAGCGGCGAACGCCGTATAGTGCGCCGCGCGTGCAAGAATGTGCAGAGTCGCTTCCAGCAGTTCGGTGAGGCTCTCACCCGGCTCAGGCAGGCGTTTGAGATAGCTCTCGATTCGCAATGGCGCGGTACGACCCGCCAGGTGTTCCACATAGTATCGGTAGCCGCGTGTGGTAGGTACTCTGCCCGCGCTGGTATGGGGCTGAGTCAGGTAGCCGTACTCGGTCATTACCGCCATCTCGTTGCGCACAGTCGCGGGCTTGATCCCCAGCGCGTAGCGCTCCACTATCGCCTGCGATCCGACTGGTTCGCTCGTACGGATGTGTTCACGCGCCACCGCCCGCAAAATGGCGGCTTTGCGCGCATCCAGCAAACCTGCTTCCGAAGCAACTCGTCTCCCCATAGGCAGTCGCCCATCCAAATTGTACCCCAACAAGTAAACTTATGCCGATGGAACGGGAGCAGGACTCCACACCGTGAGTCAGTAAAAAAAGATAGGGGTTCCTCGCGAACGGCTTTAGTCGTATCCCATTCAAACCCCGTGGGTATGAAGCCTCGGAGGGTAGCGCAGTGCACAGACGAAACCTGTTCTGGGCGTTGGGATTGGCGGTCGTCATCGTGATGGGGGGTGGCTTACTGATGCTACGCCGCGACTTGCGCCCAACCGTCACCCTACCCAACGGAACACGAGTCACGTTTCTGAAAGCCACCTACGGTCGCCATCATGTCCACACCGAGTGGCGGTTCCAGTGGGCGTGGCCGCCCATTCAGCGTGATGTGCATTCGGTGCACACACCCGCCGACTCGTTGCGCCTGTGGTTTTTGGTAAAGACGAGCCAGCCCCTTCATTCGCCGATGTTTCCCCATAGCCTCGCTATAGCAGCCGATGGGAGTCTCTGTGGAGGCAATATAGATACGAAGGGATGGCAACAGAATCCGTCAGGCGCGCTTACGGCGATTATCAACGCTGGCTATGAGGGACTGCCTGCCGACGGCAGCACGGTGGAACTCCGCTTCTATGCTCCCAACTTGCCTGAGAGCCAATCGCCTGCTTCATTCAGAGTGCGTCTGCCGAGAGCCGCCGTCCTCGATCGGGTCAAGCAACCCGAAACCTTCCCGATACAGCGGTCGGGGAAGCAGCTCAAGGTGCGTTTGAACGGGTTCCGCTGGCTTTACTACCGCTGGAAGGTGGCTACGGCTATCCCCGTCGATGAAGAGTATATAGAAGCATGCCCCGACTGGCAACTGGCGCCGCTTACAGGCAGTCCTGACGAGTGGGAAATCGTCAACATCCACTTCGCGCCGCTGGGCGCAGGACCCGTCCATCCGATGCTGAATCGCGTCTTTGGGGCTTCACCACAAACATTGAGCGCAACCGTAATGGGGGGCTGGAACGCGCCGATTTACTGCTTCTTTGCGCAGTTCGAGCATAAGCTGACGGGCAAGCGCGAGTCGTTCGAGTTTTATGTTCCACCTCCGCCCGCGGAGCCGCTGCGTCGTCAAGGGCAGCTGGAGGCGCAGGCGCGCGCGGCGATTCAGCAGGGCGACTATGCGCGTGCTATCAAGGTGTGGGAGAACGCCCCTGCCGAGTTCGCGCTGCAGGCGCACTACTGGCGCGGCTACGCCTACGCCATGCAGGGCGACTACGAACGCGCTGTTGCCGAGTTTCGGCAGGCGTCCAGACGACTGCGGAGCGTTACCTCGCCCTACGACAACGAGTATGAAGTGCGCCCTGCGCTCGCGCTCTGCCTGCTGCTGATGGGGCGACGCGCTGACGCCACGCAAATCGCCCGCGAGTTCGTGGAACAGGTGTATCAGGAACAGGAGTGCCTGTGGGAGGTTGAACCGCTCGTCTGGGGGTTGTGCTTGCTACTGCCCGAAGTCGCGCCCGCGTCGGAGCGCGTCGAGCAGCGCGTTCGCGAATGGGTGCAGCAAGGGCAACAGCGACAGAACCAGGTGTATGTGGAGATGGCGCTGCGCGCCCGCGCCGTACAAGTCGCCGTAGAACGCGATGACCTGGCGCAGGAACTTGATCGGCAGCAGCGACTGGCCCTTGGCCTCCTGCTCGACGATGATCTGCGTTAGCACCGAACGGGTGATGTCCTCGTTGGTCTTGGCGTCGGTG